>NZ_JBMDWJ010000237.1:0-59279 GCF_048595215.1 Siphonobacter sp. | reverse complement strand
CATTAATGGTGACTAACTGGGTGGCTGCCTTGCCATAATCTTCTCAGTAACCCTTATCACTGACGCCTTACTAAAACGACCGGGTAACACAGATTTTCAAGAATCAGTACCTGTCGCCCCGACCGCAAACACCTACGCTGCAACTACCCACGCAGGGCATTGGCGAATGGACGCACCCGTTGTTGATGGCAGAGATCGACGACGCGGGTTTACGTGAGCACCTCGCTCAGCATCAACACACGCTTACCTTGCCGCAAGGGATTCGGTTTCAGTCGCCAGCGGAGGGGAAGAACATACTTTTCGTTTCCCGCTGGGACAATTATCCAACGGAGGCTCGACTGCCTGTAACCGGCCAGGCTTCGCATGCGTACCTGCTCATGGCGGGTTCGACCAATCCCATGCAGAGTCGGATCGAAAATGGGATGCTGGAAATCAGTTATACGGACGGCACTGCGGAGCGATTAGTACTACGCAATCCAGAAAACTGGTGGCCCATCGAAAAAGATTATCTGGACGACGGTTTTGCCTTCTCAACCGGAGCCGTACATCCACCTCGCGTACACCTGAAAACGGGCGAAGTCGTCTACGGTGAAAGAAGTAGCCAGTACAACGGCAAGGAAATCGAAGGCGGAGCAGCTACGGTACTGGACTTGCCACTCAATCCTTCAAAAACATTGAAAGAACTCAAGCTGACGGCCTTAGCTAACGATGTGGTAATTGGTCTGATGAGTGTGACTTTGGTACGGCCTTGAACCGTCGGCTCTCCTTTAAAAAGCTTACTTCTGCGAAATAATAGACGTTTCAATCGCCTCATACGCCGCATCCATTACTCGACGCCGGATTCGCAGGCTGGTAATCAGATTATTGTTCGCGTTGGGATGGACGCGGTTAGAAAGAAAAATTAGTACCAAATCAGTAGCCGGATCAGCCCAGACCAGCGTTCCCGTGAAGCCCGAATGCCCAAAAGCCCGGGGTGAAGCAAAGGAAGAGATGTACGCATTGCCATTAGCATCAGGTTGCCGATCCCAACCCAATCCCCGGTGGCTACGGAGCGTATAGTTATGCGAGAACATGGGTACTGTGGAAGGCAAAAAGTACCGCCGTCCGCCGTAATACCCGTTCTGTAGATTCATCTGCATCAGAATCGCCAGATCGTTGGCTGTACTGAACAAACCCGCGTGACCTGATACACCGCCCTGAATAGCCGCATTCTGGTCGTGAACGGTGCCGCGAAGCAGGACTTCCCGAAATACCCGGTCGTCTTCCGTCGGAGCAATTTTCCAGTCGCTTACCCCATTCCAGAGTGGACTGAAAAGGGTATTGTACATGCCCAGTGGTTCGTAAAAGGCATCCTGTACCAACTCTTCCAGCGGCTGATTGGAAACCTGCTCGACGAGGCGACGCAACATAATCAAGCCCAAATCGGAGTAGATAAACTTGTACTGACCCCGGCGATCACGTTGCCCGGTCATCGGACTATTTACCACCCATTTCCAGACGGAATCAATCGTTGCGGGCTTAGTCCACAAATCGCGGGCTACTAACAGCGTATAGTTTAACGTATCGACCCGTAAATCGAAATCAGGACTAAAAATACCCTGGGGTTTGGTACGTTCCCAGAAGGGCTGATAGGCTAGTAGTCCCGACTGGTGCATCAAGACGTCGCGAATGACCAGATGTTCTTTCGACGTACCTTTCAGATCAGGCAGGTAATACGATACTTTCTGATTGAGATCCAGAGCTCCGTTTTCGTTGAGTAACATCACGGCCTGTAGCGTAGCAGCTACTTTCGTTACCGAAGCTAGGTCATACAGGGTAGTATCCCGAACGGGCTCGAACGGAGTGAGGTTGTACGTAAGTTTTCCGTAGTTTTTCTGCCAGACTACGCGGCCTTTATGAGCGACGAGTACCTGTCCGCCGGGGAAAGCTCCCTTCCGAATCGACTCGTCCATAATGGCATCAATGCGTTGCAGCTTGCCTGAATTCATTCCCACTGTTTCGGGCTGACCGTAACTAAGTCGGCCAATGGCCTGGGTAGGCAAACCGTGTCCTACTGGAAACAAACCTTCGACGGATACAGGCAACTTGCCCAGAGCCGGAATGGCTCCGAAGAGTACTTCTGCCACGGCCGTCTGGGCGTAGGGATCACCTTCGTAACCGCAGACTAGCGTAGGTGCCGTGGGGAAATATTTCAGGCTATAGGGGTTACCAAAAGCACAAACCACTACCCGATTGCCCCGTTTGACCAGTTGCTTGATAAATTCTACTGATGCCCAGGAAACCCCGTAGTTTTGAGCCACCTTCTGCCGCATTTCGTGCAGACTGACAATAACTACCTGACTGGAATCGACCTTGGCCAGCATTTCCGCAAAAAAACGCTCGTCGGTTTTGGTACCGTTGGCGTAACACTTTACGTTAGCATACTTGCGTAAGGTATTCTGGAAAACGTTACCATCGCTTTCACCAATGGCAATGGCACTCAGTTTCAGCGTATCCAGCTGGACGAAAGGGATTAGAGACTGGTCATTTTTGACGACCGTTACCGCATTTTCGTACAGTTGCTGCCGCAGGGCTTCCGACTGCGGCGTTTTTAATTCTTTGACCAGATTCTTACTCACCGGAACCGCCTGATACGGAACCAGTCCGACCCGATGTTTTGCATACAGAATTTTCTGTACGCGACGATTAATTTCCTCTTCGCTAATGAGGCCGCTTTCGATGGCCTGCTTGATTTTTTGTACGGAAGCTCCCACGCTTTCGGGTTGAAGCAGCAGGTCATTACCCGCCAGCAACGCCTGTAGGTTGGCCTCCGGAGCAGGTTTTCCTTTCGTCACACCCCGCATGTTCATGGCATCCGTAACTACGAGTCCATTGAATTTGAGCTGATTTTTTAGCAAATCCGTAACAATGGGGGCCGAAAGGGTAGACGCAATGGGTCGGGATTCGTAGGCCGGTACTTCCAGGTGAGCGACCAGAATACTCGCCACACTGTCTTCGATCAAGGCTCGAAACGGCGGCAGCTCAAACTGATTGAGACGGGCCAGATCGTGCGTGATTTTGGGCAAGGTGCGGTGTGAATCGGTGTGGGTATCGCCGTGGCCGGGAAAATGCTTGGCACAGGCTAGTACACCCGCTTCCTGTAAGCCTCGGGCGTAGGCCTTTCCTTTTTCGGCTACGTTTACGGGATCTTCGCCGAACGAACGGTACCCAATAATCGGATTGAGTGGATTGGAGTTAACATCTACGACCGGGGCAAAATTCATTTGTACACCAATGCGTTTGCACTGACGACCAATCTCCCGCCCCATTTCGTAGATCAACTGATTATTTTGAATGGCTCCCAGGGTCATCTGATGGGGAAAGGACGTACCCAACGCCAGCCGCATCCCTAAACCGTTTTCAGCATCCAATGAAACGATGAGGGGAATCCGCGACTGCCGCTGATACCGATTGCTCAGTTCAGCCTGTGAATACGGGTCTCCCTGAAAAAAGATGACTCCACCGACGTGATACGCTTTGATGAGTCGATCAATGGTCGCGTAGTACGATTCGTACCGATTGGAGTACGTACCAATGACAAAAAACTGGCCGATCTTCTCGTCCAGTGTCATGCTCGAAAGGGTACTGTCCACCCATAACTGAGCCGCCGAAACTCTGGTAGAATCCAGCATCGGGTTCGTCAGTACAAGGGAAGAGACCGGTTGACTTTCCGTACTTACACGTTCAATAGATTTCGGGGATTTCCAAGCCGTCAGAGCCCACAAAACACTTAATCCCAGATAAACTAACTTATTCTTCAACATCCTGATCATCAATACGTACTACGAGAACGCGAAAATATCTCTAAAGTATGAGTTCAAAACATAGATATTTCAAAAATTCGGTTCGCTTTTGCGAAGGATTTGGACGAAATTCGCGTTTCTACCGTATCCAACACACCCGATTAGGAATTCATTTAGAGTCTTTTTCGGAATCATACATTCATTCGGAAGACCCATTATAAGCCGATTCTTTTCATGCAAGATATAATTCAACTCCTGCCCGATTCTATTGCGAACCAGATTGCGGCGGGCGAGGTCGTACAACGACCCGCATCGGTAGTGAAGGAGTTGCTTGAAAATTCCATCGATGCACAGGCTACGCAAATTCAACTGTTAGTCAAAGACGCGGGTCGTACACTGATTCAAGTCATTGATAATGGCATCGGAATGTCTGAAACCGACGCCCGGATGTGTTTTGAACGTCACGCTACCTCTAAAATCCGTACGGCAGAAGATTTGTTTAAAATCCGTACCATGGGTTTCCGGGGTGAAGCGATGGCATCCATCGCGGCGGTATCTCAGGTCGAATTACGCAGCCGCCGGGAATCGGATGAACTGGGTACGCACCTGAAAATTGACGCTTCTGAACTGAAAACGCACGAGCCTTGCCAGACGCCCGTAGGCACGAACATCTGCGTGAAAAATCTGTTTTTTAACGTTCCGGCTCGTCGTAACTTTTTGAAATCCAATCCCGTAGAAATGCGTCACGTATTGGACGAATTTCAGCGGGTTGCTTTGTCGTATCCTGAAGTGAGCTTCACATTACACCACGGCGAAACGGAAGTATACAATTTGCCGGGGGGCAAAATGTCCCGCCGGATTGTTGATTTATTCGGGAAAAACTACCGGGAACAACTGGCAGATACGCGAGAAGAAACCCCATTCGTGAAAGTATCGGGCTTCATTGGGAAACCGGAGTTTGCCAAGAAAGTACGCGGGGAGCAATTCTTTTTCGTCAATCAGCGATTCATTCGCCATCCGTACCTGCATCACGCTGTACTGAGTGGTTTTGAAGGACTCATTCCCGAAGGCAATCATCCCTTTTACGTACTCAATATTGAGATCGATCCGGCTCATATTGACATCAACGTCCATCCAACCAAAACGGAGATCAAGTTTGATGACGAACGCTCCGTATACGCGATTGTCCGGGCGGCGGTGAAACGGGCGACGGGTGTGTACGGACTGGCTCCGGCCATCGATTTCGAGATGGACGTCAATCTGCTCAATCCCGCTCAATCGTTGTCATTTCAGCAGAAAGACTACGCTAGTCACTTCGACGCGTCCGTTCGCGAAAATCGAAAAGTTACCGACGAGGAGCAGGCTCCCAGCCGTGACTCGTACGCTTCGCAGGCTTCCCGGCCTCCGGTTCCTAAACGAAATATCAGTAGCTGGGAAAAGTTGTTTGAAGGACTCGAAGGACCCATTAAGGAAGAACGTCATAGTATTTTTGCCATTCCCCCCGATATTATTCCTAGCGTGAAACCCTTCACGCCACCCATTCCCGAAGCCGCTCCGGAAGAAGACGCGACTTTGGTAGGATCCAGCATTACCTTTCAGAGTAAAGCCAATCGGCTGCCGATGGAAGAGCCGCCTGCGGAACCCATGCAAGAAACCCCACAAGAGTCTGCCCACGAGCAAACCTTCAGTTCGAAAGCGACGCCCCGCCCAGCGGCTAAAGCTCCCTTACTGGATTATGAGCGGATGCTGTTTCAGGTGCATAATCGCTACGTACTCTCGCAGGTGAAATCAGGGCTCATGGTGATTGACCAAAAGGCGGCTTACGAACGGATTCTTTACGATAAATACCGGGGTTCCCTGGAAAAGCGTAATGCAGCATCCCAGCAATTGTTGTTTCCGAAAACGGTCACCCTAAATCCGATTGATTTTCAATTGGTACTCGAAATTCAGCAGGAAATCCGGGCCTTAGGCTTCGATTTCGCTGAAATTGGAAAAGATGCGTTCATCCTGTACGGTATACCCGCCGAAGTGATGGACGAAAATGAAGAGGATTTGTTCGAAGGCTTATTGGCTCAGTTTCGACAACATTACGCCGAGCTAAAACTGGATCGGCCCGAGGCTTTGGCCCGTTCGTTTGCCAAGCGTTCGGCCGCTCGCTACCTGACGCGTTTATCTGCCGAAGAAATGAGTGCTCTAGTCGATCAGTTATTCGCTTCGAGCAATCCTTCCTACACACCCGGTGGCGATCCGACCTTTACTATTCTAGGACTCGAAAAACTCGCGGGTTTATTACGGTAATCATACGTTGGTCTCATTCATTCGTAGCTCAGGTCTGTTGATGGCCTGAGCTTTTTTTGTGTTCAGAAACAAAAGTTTATCCTGTTTATGCAACAATGTTGCAAAGTATGCTACTTTTGTAATGAATTTGTTCCACGTTTACCGAAAGGAAAATTTCCGTTCGCAAACTTCAACGTTTTATGCAAAAAAAATTCTGGCTGTATCTGCCGCTCCTTGCCTTAGTTACTTTGGCCTCCTGCAAGAAAGAGGATGATCCGGAACCGGATGAAAATGAATTGATTACAACCGTAGAATTAACGCTGACGGGTAATGGTACTTCAAAAGTATATACCTGGAAGGATGTAGATGGGGAGGGCGGAAATGCTCCCGTAATCGATTCCATCGTGCTGGCGAAAGATCAGACCTATACCTATGCCTTACGTTTTCTGGACGAATCGAAATCACCGGTCGAGAACGTAACGGAAGAAATTAAGGAAAGAGATTATGAACACCTCGTGGTAATGACTCCTAGTCCGGTTGGCTCGATGACCGTTACAATTACGGACAAGGATCGTAACAACCGACCCGTTGGGTTGGTCGGAGAAATTAAAACTTCGGCTGCGGCGGTAAAGGGCAAATTAAAAATACAGCTTCGGCATCAGCCCGGGGTCAAGGATGGCTCTCCCATTCCCGGCGATGACGACGCCAATGTCGATTTTGATGTGGAAATCAAATAAAACGCTTCGGTACGGCTGATCGTTTCGTACGAAGGTCTTCCGAAAACGTTTACTCGGAAACAGCGGCTTCTTTGGAGTCGCTGTTTTTTTGTACCTCGTAAAAATCATTCGTGCGAAGTCGCGTACCTTTGCCGAACTTTCCCGGGCAAACCAGCGTATAATACTATACAGCAAGCCTATGATTTTCAGGTCATTTAAATTCTAGCAGACGTGGTCGTACCTTATAAAGAAGAGCAGGATAGCAGCAAAAAGGAACAGGTTGCCAAAATGTTCGATAACATTTCGCACCGATATGATTTCCTGAATCACTTTCTGAGCCTTGGGATTGACATTCTCTGGCGGAAAAAAGCCATTCGTTTACTCAAGCCCGAAAAGCCCCAGACGATTCTGGATATTGCTACGGGTACGGGCGATTTTGCTTTGGAAGCTCTTGCCCTGAAGCCGAAGAAAATCGTAGGCGTAGATATTTCAGCGGGTATGCTGGCTCACGGCCGGGAGAAAATCAAAAAGCTGGGTCACGACGACATTATCGAGTTACAACTGGGGGATTCAGAAAAGCTGCCCTTCCCGGACAATTCTTTTGATGCTGTGATCGTTTCTTTCGGCGTACGGAATTTCGAAAATCTGGGTAAAGGTCTATCTGACATGAACCGAGTACTGAAGCCGGGTGGAACCTGTGTTGTACTGGAATTTTCTAAGCCGAAAGGTTTTCTTTTCAAGCACCTGTACAACTTTTATTTTAAGTACATTACGCCAACGATTGGAGAGTTCTTTTCGAAAGATCGGGCGGCGTATAGTTATTTGCCCGAATCCGTTCAGGCATTTCCAGATGGTAAGGATTTTCTGGCGATTTACGAACAATCTGGTTTTCGCCAAACCCGGGCTATCTCTTTGACCTTTGGTATCAGTTCTATTTATATAGGAAAGAAATAATCATTTATGGCGATTGCGTTTCGAGCTATTAAAGTACAGACTTCCGCGGATCGTGTTTCCGGCTCTTCTTCTTTTCAACGCTCAACGCTTCCGGGCCTGATTTTTATTTTTATGGTGTTGGGTATCCCCGCCGTAAAAGCTCAGAATACAATTTATCAGCGAAAACACCTGGAGTTTTATGATGATAAATCGGTTCATTATGGGTTTTTCTTTGGTTTACCCAATACGCGTTTCCAGGTCAAACACTCTGACCAATACAATACACAGGATTCAGTTCGTTCCATGCATTCACCGAATTCCATGGGTTTCCGGATGGGTTTTTTGATGAATGTATACTTGAGCCCACGGCTGGATTTTCGTTTTTCGCCACTAACGCTTTCGATTTACAGCCGTCCCGTAGATGTGACGTATACCAACGGTACTGAGCAGCGATTGACTCGTGAGTCGACGTGGATAGAATTTCCATTCATGCTGAAGTACAAATCTGAGCGGCGAGGGAATACGCGGATGTACGCTGTGGCCGGCTTCCGGGCCGGGCTAGAGGCGAACGTACGGAGAAAACAGAATATTAACCGAGGTGTAGGGCAGCTAGCCACCCGCTCGGCCGATTTTAGTGTGGAATACGGGGTCGGTCTTGAACGCTTCTTTGAGTATTTCAAGTTTACACCGGAGTTACACTTTTCGCACGGTATTGCAAACCTGATTCAGCCAACCAACTCTATATCGAATCGGGGCATCAGTCGACTGACTTCGCATACGGTAACGATTTATCTGATGTTTGAATAAGCGGAACTGTCTATACATTGTCTATCAATAAAAAAGCCCGGCAAATTTCTATCTGCCGGGCTTTTTTATTGATAGGATGACCTAGTCGTTCAGATTGTAATGATTGACTTTCTCACCATTCAGAATGACCATTAGATCAGCTAACGGAATATTCTGACGAATATACGCGGGCGTTTCCAGATCTGCTTCCCAACCCTGATCGGGGTGGTTGAGCTTATGTACGAACTCCTGAATCATTCGGGCATTAGATGAACTAAGATCTTCTTCCCGCCAGATTTCCTGCTCAATATGTCTAACCTTATCTTCCTCATTCAGCGTAGGAGCAGGAGCCGTAAACGAAGGAGCCATGATCGGCGTTTCTACTACTGCTTCCGGCATTACGGACGAAACCTCGGGCGTAAATGAAGCTTCCGGTGTAAACGAAGCCTCAGGGGTATCGCGACGATACTCATTGAATCCGTAATTAGCTACCGGCGAAGGGGCCGCTTCAACTACGGGAACGGGAGGAGTCACTACGGGAGCAGAAACGGGCTGATTCTGGTACGAAGGCAGCTTCGGAGCCTGACTCACGGGTTCGTCCATCGGACGCTGGTAGACCGAGTTGCCGGGCAAATCAAAACCAGCCGCAATAATCGTAAACCGCATGGCTTTACCAAGGCTGTCGTCAGGAATGGGGCTAATTTTTAGTAAACGAGCTTTACCTCCAATACGATCTTCGATGAATTTGGTAATGGCTTTCTGTTCCATCATTCGCATCGGGCAATCCTTACTGTACGAAATCGTAATCAGGATACGCTTGGCACCTTTGATATCGCGATTATCGAGCAAGGGAGAGCTCAGTGCTTCTTCAACGCAGGTGACGGCACGATCATCGCCTTCAGCCGTGTACAAGCCAATTACGGCCTGTCCAGCACCTTTTAGGATGGTCTTGACGTCATTCATATCGGAGTTGATCTTACCGGACTTGGTAACGATCTCGGAAATACAACGGGCCGCATTAGCTAAGACATCGTCGGCTTTGGCGTAAGCCTCATCGACGGTCATGTCCGGATAAAGCTCCAGCAGTTTTTCGTTTAGAATAACAACGACTGTATCGCAGTATTTCTGTAATTCGCGGATACCCTCGCGGGCCTGGGCAATTTTATCTTCACCCTCATCATCGAAGGGAGCAGTGACAATAGCTACGGTCAGAATGTTCAGATCATTAGCAATGCGGGCAATGACTGGAGCCGCACCCGTACCCGTTCCTCCGCCCATACCAGCCGTGATGAAGAGCATTTCCGTATTGTCCTCAAGGACTTTCCGGATTTCTGCTTCACTTTCTTCGGCGGCAGCCCGACCCTGAGCTGCGTCCATTCCCGCTCCAATCCCTTTCTGGTTGACGCTCTGGTTCCCTAACTGAATTTTGTAATCAATGGGGCTTTCGTCAAGGGACTGGCGGTCCGTATTACAAACGATGAAGTCTACGTCTTCAATCGTTTGGTTAAACATGTGTCGGACCGCATTGCAACCTCCGCCACCTACACCAAATACCTTAATGTACGAGCGAAAATGCTTGACGGAGCTAAAGGAATAATTATGATCAAGAAGCATACTATTGAGGTTGGTTACGTAAAGGCATTAGTACCTCAACGTAATGAGTTTAGTCCGGAGGTAAAACTTTCAATTCAGGGGATAAACAGAAAATCAAACGGCCAAGACCGTTTGATTTCTACTATACAGTTTTGGGTTCCCAACCATCGGGACGTTGACCATTCCGTGATTCAAATTCATCTCGGAAGATGGCTTTGTACCAGGAGTTTAAATCCATGCGTAACCGCCACCATTTCCATTCCTGTTCAGGTTCAGTTTGTGGTTCAGGCTCTTTGGTCGGTTCTTTTGTTTCCGGATTCCGGGGAGGTTCGGGAGGTCGTGGCGTATGGCCATTGTTGCCATTGGTGTAGCTACCATTACTGCCATTCGATCCATTACTGGGCACCGGACTATGATGTTGACTAGTCGTATACGTATGCGGACGCGTAGGTACGGGTGCCTGAATAGGCGAGGGTACCGATACGAGCGATTCGTACAGCTCATCGCGGGGATCGAGTGAACGGAAGCCTAAACGAACGAGGCCCAATGCCGTTGCATACGAAAGGTTATTCGTCGTTTCAGGTTTTTGTTTATTAAAACCCTGATTCGGACGACCTACCTGTACGTGCATGCCCGTTACGGAGCGGAATACTTCCTGAATGCTATCCAGCCGAGCACCGCCACCCGTCAACACAATACCCGTTTTGATTTTACGCTCGAAACCAGCGTGGCGTACCACGGCTGCTACGAACGTAGCAATATCCTTCACGCGGGCCTCAATGATGACGGCTACGTTTTTCAGCGAAACATTTTTCGGAGGTAGACTTTCCAGTACGTTCGGAACGGCTACTACTTCATTCAGGCGAACTTCCTTATGCGTAGCCGTACCAAAGCGGAGCTTTAGATCTTCCGCTACGTTTTCTGATACGTCACAACCAATTTCGATGTCTTTGGTAATGGCTTTTCCACCTACTGGAAACGAAGCAACATAGCGTACTAGTTCACCCTGCACAATTACTACGTCCGTCTTTCCAGCTCCAATATCGACCAGTATAGCTCCGTGTTCTTTTTCTTCGTCACTCAGTACGGCCATTGTCGAAGCCAAGGAAGCCAAATACACATGTTTGGGCGGAATGTTGCTCAAACCAGCCCAATCCAAGCTTTTCAATAGCGTACTTAAAGGCTTCAAAGGCATGGTAATTACCTGAAACTTACCCCGAAGATGAGTTCCGGTAACGCCTACAATATGGTAATGCTCTTCAGAATCTCCGTCGACGCTATACTCTTGTGGTAATACGTGCAAAATGGCAGAACCGTCAATTTTCGTACGGCCTACACTACCCAATAAGCGTTGTAAATCATCATGACGTACTTCATCACCTTCAGATACGTAATCCCGTGAGATATCACTGATCTTCGGTATACAGGCAACTTGGTGACTAGCTACACTAATAAAATACTGGTTCGGAGTAACGCCTGCCTGTTCAATGGCTTCTGCCAGTGCTTTTTTAATGAATTTGCTGACAAAGTCAGGGTTGAGAATAGCTCCTTTGGTGACAAGATTCTTAAATTTCTTATCCTTGAATTCAACCCGACTAACGCCACGCACGTCCAGTTTTTCGTCGTGATCTTGTTGACCGATCACGACGCAGACTTTGGTCGTTCCTACATCAATCCCGCAAACAATCTTTTTCTCCATACGGCACAGCTTTAGGGTTGATTGGTGTTATTGCTCATCAATTTAGTCTAGTAATTATGGCGGTCAATTACAAGAATCCTATGGTGGTTTAAAGTAATAAAAAAAATAGGATTTTGACTAGGATATTTTTATGTGTTTTTCACTTAAAATTCTCAGTATGACAGCTTTCCGGATAAATTAAACGTTAGCTCGTTCATGTAAAACTTGAGCATAAGCGGGCTTGAAAGCTGACATTCTTCTCTTTAAAAAAATGCTATTTGCGAGCAGCCAATAACGTATCTGCTTTTGTACAAACCAGCTGGTTTTTGTAACGAACGCTTACTTTCGAAAAACTTTTCCAACCCCGTAACGGCAAAATTTCTCGAAAAAACAGGTTTATCTTCTGGAACTTCACATCCCGAGCCGTAGCTGGACCATATTCAATAGCCGTATCACCTACTTGAGGCCAGAGCGTTATATTTCCTTCCGCATCTACTTCCATCCATTCGAGCTGAGCCCGCCAAAGCGAGTCCGTTTGAATCGCCTCTATTAAATGAAATAAAGACGTATCCTGTCGGGCTCTCAGATGATTTTTGCGTTCAAAATACGGACCTGAAAGCAACATTACTCGAGCCGTGTACCGCTCTGAAAGTGGCATAAACCTACCTTCTTCGTTTAAATATCGATCCAACCCATTATCAGGTAAATCGGTTTGAATAAGCCGGGCAATGGGACGGTGGGTCTGTACATGTACTTCCAGCCAACCCCGTAAATTCCGGGCAATCTGACAATCTTTTACTAGGGGACTCGACTTCACCCGACTTTCCAGAAAGCTCAGATCAATCGTTTCAAACGACTTTCCTTCCAAAGGCTTTCTGCCGAATTCCGAGAGCAAATTCTTAATGTCTTGCTGCGATAACAAAGGCGTTTCCTTGCTGCCTTCATTAAGCGTAATCGTTACTTTTTCACAGGGCTGGGAAGCGTACCAGTTCTCGGCAAAAGCTACCAAAAGGCCGACTACCAGGACTCCCAAGACGACCTTTACCCAGTTTCTTAACCGAAAGATAGAAAACTTCTCCAAGTCCTTAGGGCCTGAGTTTCAAAATTTATTCTATGGTAATTAGGAAAGTCTATACTGATTTTTCCTAATCTATTTCACAAAGAAAACTATAGTTTCCTTCCTGCTTTCACTTGGACTAACTCCCGCAATGGAGTGATCAACGTATCAATGTCACCGGCTCCAATAGTTACGACGATATCGAGTGGCAGGTCGTTCACAACATTCAGTACTTCATCCTTGGTACACTGAATTTTGTCTTCACTGGTGACCTTATCGAAAATCACAGCAGCAGTAATACCGGGAATCGGTAACTCGCGGGCTGGATAAATATCAAGTACAATAGCCCGATCTGCCAGCGACAGAGATTCGGCAAAACCTTCCTGAAAATCGCGGGTTCGCGTGAACAGGTGAGGCTGGAAAATAGCCGTTACATGCCGATTCGGATACAACGCTTTTACCGATTTGAGAAAAGCCTCGATCTCCGTTGGGTGATGGGCATAGTCATCAATATAGACCGTTTCCGGAAGTTCCAGATGATATTCAAACCGACGTTTTACGCCTCGATACGAATTCAATCCGGCCCGAATTTCCTGCGGTGAAAGACCTGCCTGCAGACAAACTGCAAAGGCCGCAACCGCATTTTCAGCATTATGAAAACCAGGTACTACCAGCGTAATATCCTCGCAAAATCCACCCGGATAAACCAGATCAAATTTAAAACGGGCGTCAGCAATGCGGCAGTTTTCAACGTGATACATCCCTGACTCAAAACCATACGTACGAACTTCAGCTCTGGTCTGATTGTTTAAAGACAAACCATTTTTAAGAAACAGTACGCCTTCCGTCCTAATCTGACTGACAAAATCTCCGAATGACTTGAGTACTTCGTCGCCCGAACCATAGATATCCAGGTGATCGGCATCGGTCGAAGTGACAATAGCCAGGTCGGGATGCAGAGTCAGAAAACTACGGTCAAATTCGTCGGCTTCTACCACGCATAATACTTCGTGCAGGTTTTCAGCAGGCTCATTAAGCAGAAAATTCGTTTGATAGTTCTGCGTAATACCGCCCAGAAAAGCCGCTACGTTCCGTCCACTGTGCTTAAGAATATGAGCAACCATGGAAGAGGTAGTCGTTTTACCGTGCGTACCCGCTACGGCAATCAGAAACATTTCCTCCGTAAGTAAACCCAGTACCTGCGAGCGTTTCAGAATACGAAATCCATTATCTCGAAAATAAGCCCATTCCGTGTGTTCTTTCGGAATGGCTGGGGTCAGTACGACCAGCGTTTCTTCGGGATTTTGGTACGCTTCTGGAATCTCTTTCAGAGTATCGGTAAAATGAATCGCAATTCCTTCGGCCTGTAACGCATTGGTTAGCGTGGTAGCCGTTTTATCATAACCCGCCACTGCGTACCCGTTGACGTGAAACCAACGAGCAATGGCACTCATTCCTATTCCTCCAATACCCAGGAAATAAACAGACTTATACGAACGAATGGGTTTGACTGGTACCATGCAATGAACAGAATAGAAAGCTTTTAAAAAGAGACTACAAGCGTTGCGTTTTGTTTTCGGAAATCCGTGGCCAAACATATAAGCTGCTGATAATCAAAAGAAAAAAATAATAAATATGATTATTGCGTTAGCTTCCAGACTTCCTCGGCAATCTGTTGAGCGGCCTGAGGCTTAGCGAGTTGCCTGATTTGTTGGCCCATGCTATGCTGTACTTCCTTACTCTTGAATAATTCCAGCGTAGTCGGGATCAGTTTTTCTCGTGCTTCAGCGTCTTTCACCAGTAGGCCCGCTTCTTCGCGTACCAAGGCCATTGCATTTTTAGTTTGATGGTCTTCAGCCGCCGTAGGTAGCGGGACAAAGATGGAGGGCTTACCCACCAGACACAGTTCTGAAATCGATAAAGCACCGGCTCGGGAAATCACCACACTGGCTGCTGCGTACGCATAAGGCATCTGGTTGATGAAATCCGATACCCAGATCCGATTCGAATGCAGGGCAGCTACCCGTTGGCGAGCCTTGTCAATGTATAGCTTACCGGTTTGCCAGATAATCTGATAACCCGATGCAAGCAGTTGTTCGAGTCCGGCATCGATACTTTCGTTGATGGTACGGGCTCCCTGACTACCTCCAATAACGAGTAACGTAGGTACATCAGGCGATAAGCCTTTGAAATATTCCCAAACGTTAGGATCAGTTGCTGAAACGCTTCCGATGTCACTTCGTACGGGATTGCCCGTCATGACTACCTTTTCGGTGGGAAAAAACGACTGCATATCCGGATAGGCTACGCAGATTTTCCGGGCATTCTGAGCTAAAAACTTATTGGTAATGCCAGCGTAGGAATTTTGTTCCTGAATGAGATACGGTACGCCGTTCATCCCGGCCATAAGCAACAGTGGACCGCTGGCGTAGCCACCGACACCGACGGCTGCGTCGGGTTTGAAATCCCGAATTACTTTCCGAGCGGCCCAGAGGCTTTTCGTTAGTTTGACGGGAAAACTAAGATTCGCTAAAAGATTGGATCGATTGATCCCCGCAATATCGAGTCCGAAAATGGGATAACCCGCCTGAGGGACTTTTTCCATTTCCATACGGCCGTTTGCCCCGACAAAAAGAATCTCCGTTTGAGGATCTTTCGCCTTGAGAGCATTGGCAATGGCAATAGCCGGAAAAATATGTCCACCCGTTCCTCCACCACTTATGATAATGCGTTTCGACACGTCGTTGAAAGCTTTTTTACGTAATTAAATCCGTCGTTATCAATTCTTTTCCGAGTACTGAAAAGAATCATTTCTGCAAAAAAACAACGCGGCTGCTTAGAAGTCAATAAAAATTATGCAGCCATTGCCGCTTCTTCTCGGGGTTCAGCGGGTTGAGTTTCAGCCGCTTCCCGACTAACACTTAAAATAGCTCCAATCGAAACACCCGTGAAGAGGAGTGAAGAACCACCCCAACTGATGAGCGGAAGCGTCTGACCCGTTACGGGAATGAGTTGTACCGAAACCGCCATGTGAACCAAGGCTTGCAGTACTAAGCTAAAGGCTAGTCCGGCTGCCAAGAAATAACCAAAGGCCTGACCACTCTGAATTTCAGCCTTTTTCAGTCGCCGGAAGGCTACGAAACGAACGCTACGGTACAGCAACCAGAGGTACAGAACCAGGGTAAAGACGCCGCCGATAAATCCCCACTCTTCAATCAGAATAGCATAGGCAAAATCAGAATAAGCCTGGGTCATGAAATTTCGCTGTAAGCTATTTCCGGGTCCCCGACCAATCCAGTCGCCTGAAGCTACGGCTACTAAACTGTACTCTTCCTGCGAATCAATTCGACGATCTTCCGGCGTGAGCCGTTCGGGTGGGCGTACTTTCTGAATGACTTGTGAGATAACATTCGTAGGACGGCTAAAACGGCCTTCCCAAGTAGTTCCCCGTGACCCAAAAGCGTAGGCGATCGTAAAGGCCAGCGAACCTGCTAGTGTCAGGTATACCAGATAGCGAATGGGCACCTGACCAATAAACATCAGTAGCCAGCACGGAGCCATTAGTAGTAAAGCCGCACTTCCGGAGTTCAAAGCCAGCAGAAAACCCAGAAAACCGCACCAGAAGATAGGAGGTACGAAAACCAGCGGATCGCTATAATTGGCCTTGAGCCGTTTCGCCAACATGGCAGCCAGATTGGCAATGAGAGCAAACTTGGCTAAATCAGAGGGCATGAAACCGGAAAAGAATGGAATCGGTAAAGCCCGTTTGGCTCCACCACTTTCTACGCCTAAAACCTGAACCAGAATCAGTAGCAAAACCGATAACATGAGCAAATACCGGGATAAGCTGGCGTAACTCTTGAAAGGTAACCGGTGACAAACGATGATGATGATGAGACAGAACGTTAAGTCCCGAATGTGCTTGAATAAGAACGACCCCGTGTCAGGTAAATCGTGGAATTGATACGTGCCCCGAGCCGAAAAAACAACGATCAAACCAATGGCAAGCAGAGCTAGGACAATATTCCAGATGGTACGATCACCTTCCAGACGAAAAAAGGTACGGAGTCGTTCGAGGGTCATAAAGAAAAAAGGAAGGATGAACGATAATTACGTTTACAAATGTAAATTATTTACATTTGGAAATACAAAATAAAATCAATAAAAAAATGCTCCGACTTTTTTTCGGAGCATCGTCATTATCAGGACTTCGGCTATTCTTTAATTAAAACCTGCTCCTGATGATAAATCTTGGTATAAGGCCGTATACTGTGTACGAGCCACACGTTCCCGCCCACAATGCTGTGATGGCCGATGACCGTTTCTCCGCCTAGAATGGTTGCTCCAGAATAAATGACGACGTGGTCTTCCACCGTTGGATGTCGCTTTTGCGAAGCTAGTTCTTTATTTACACTTAATGCTCCCAGCGTTACGCCCTGATACAACTTTACGTGCTTGCCAATGCTGGTGGTTTCTCCAATGACAATACCCGTACCGTGGTCAATGAATAGGTGCTCGTCAATTTCAGCGGCGGGGTGAATATCGATGCCCGTACGGGAATGAGCAAATTCCGTCAGTACGCGGGGTAACAGCGGAATCCCTAGATCATAAAAAGCGTGAGCGATCCGATAGAAAGCGACGGCGTAGAAACCCGGATAAGCCCGTACTACTTCGTACTCCGAAGTAGCAGCCGGGTCGCCCGCCATGATCGCCGAAACATCGGTACGGAGTAAGTGGTAAATTTCAGGAATTTGATTAACAAATTGGGAGGCAAGCTGCGTAGCATCCTGAGGTAGGTGCCCTTGCATGGACTGTAAAAGCTCGCCTAAATCCTGCTCAATCCGATCGAATGCGGCTCCGAGTTTCTCTACGGAATCGTAATGTTTCTTCGTTTGCTCGGGAAATAGAAGCAAAACCAGTCTAGTAACCAAACGAGCTACAGAAGAGGTCGCTGGAAAATATTCCGTAGTCGTATGGGCTTCATACAAACTTTCCAGAAAGGGGCGTGGCAACATGCAACGAGTGGTTTATAAGATCGGTATGCAATCCGCAGTGTTAAGCAAACGTATTCTCAACGATACTTTCAGGGCTGTCTCTACTATTGCCCAAACGGTGGAATAGGTTCCCTAACGTCTGCTTATTTTATATATTTTTCCTTTTTCATTGGTCAGCAGTAGTTCGGTATTGCTGATAAAAACGAGACCTTCTATCTGTCCACGACCCACTTTCAGGCAAGAAATTGGATGCTTAAAGTTAATCTGCCCGTGCTCAATCCCAAAGAAAAAGACTTTTCCGTAGGTCAATAGGGCAAAGCTTTGTCGGTCTGGACTGATGTCGGCAGCGGTAATCATGCCGTTTAAACGAATACTATCTTTTCGAATGGCGGTATGGTGTCCTTCCCGGGCCGGAATGGTATACAAAGTGGCTGTTTTATGACCCCAGTTTTTCGAAAACAGAAAGAGACTGTCCTGAGCATAGAAGAACGCTTCACAGTCAAAATTCTTGCGTGAACGTTCGGGAGGAAACGCTCGCTGATCTTCGTAATGGTATGTTATTTTCTTAGGTAAAGTAGCCGATGAATCGCTGGATAGAGAGACCTGATAAATGCATAAATCCTGCCGGGTGTTTGTATTATTGCCGATATCGCCAATGTACAAATGACCCCGATCGTCCCGACTAAGTTCTTCCCAGTCCTTGTTGGTAAGTTGTGGCAGCGACCAAGTAGTAAGCAAACGGCCGGAGGCATCGATTTCGTAAAGTTCAGGTCGGCCACCCGAGTCGTTGTGCGTCCAGAAGGTGGGTTTTGCGGAAGCCGTTGCTAAACCAGAATTTTCATTGGCTACGGCAGGCATTTGTCCCGTTTTCTCAATCCGGTACTGAGGTTTGGCCCGGTGAAAGCCCTGACGGTAGATGTCGGGCTGGCAAGAACACAAACTGGTTTGTATTTCAAATAGCAAAAAGAATAGTTTAGTAAGCATTCCGTAAAATTTGTTCTAATCAAGTTGAACCGTACACCCCGAAATCACTGAATCCATCATCATCCCGTCAACCATTTATTTACAAGGAAATCCCCGCCCCATGACTCCAGAACCTACTTTACCCTATCCCGTCCGACTGGCCGCGACACTCATTTGCGTATTGCTCATCATTTATGGCTTATACGCTCTACAGGGCGTAGTAACCCTGCTACTTTTTTCGCTTCTACTGGCAATGTTACTATTTCCCCTATGCCGGAAACTGGAGCGGTGGAAATTTCCGCGAGTAGCTGCCATTTTCGTCTGCCTGGTCATTCTGATCGGCGTTCTGGTAGGTATTGGCTGGGTTGTCTCCATGCAAATGGCTAACTTCTCCGACGATTTTCCCAAATTTCAGAATAAAATGAATGCCGTCCTGGACCGTGCCCAGGAAATGGCAAACGATCAGTTGGGACTGGATAAAACCCGTCAGAATACAGAAATTAGACGTATTACCAACGACGTTCTACACAATAGTGGTAGCTATATCACTACTTTCCTGTCGTCTACTACGTCTACACTGGCTGACTTGTCGTTGATTCCCTTGTTTGTATTCTTTATTCTTTTGTACCGGGACTTTTTCCGAAGCTTTGTCTACAAGCTGTTTTCGAAAACCAAACGTTCGCGTCTGGATGACGTGCTGAGCAAAATTTACGTCGTCGTACAGGGCTATCTGGCGGGTCTGGTATTGGTAATTGGCATTGTAGCCTGTTTAAATACGACCGGACTTCTGATTCTAGGTATTGACTATGCCTGGTTTTTCGGAACGCTGGCGGCAGTCTTGCTACTGGTACCCTACATCGGTATTCTAATCGGGTCGCTGTTACCTACCATTTACGCCCTGGTTACGAAAGATTCACCGATGTATGCCGTCGGGGTAATCGGCGTATTCAGTTTTGTTCAGATTCTGGAAGGAAACTTCATTACGCCTTACGTTGTCGGCTCAAAGGTAAGCGTTAACCCGCTAGCGGCGATGGTTGTGTTGATTCTGGGTGGACAGTTGTGGGGAATATCAGGACTGGTCTTGGCCCTGCCCGTGACTGCTATTGTGAAAGTGATTTGTGATAATGTCGATGGACTCAAGCCGTACGGATTCCTGCTCGGCGACCCTGAGTACAGTAAAGGATCCGTCGTAAAGTCGAGTAGCAAGCTGCCGAAACTCGATACATTAACCAAACGAAAACGGAAAGTGGAAGAAGCTTTGGCCAACGAAGAGCAGCCTCAGAATCAGACCGAAACTAGAAGTTTAAGGGATCAAAATTCCTGAAATGCCCGTTGAGCCGAATTCGCTCTTTGGTTTTTTCCAGTTCCTGAATGACTGGCATGATCCGATTCAAATGGCGGGAGATAAAACGTTGCCTTTCCAGTTCTTTCGGAATTTGTAATAACTCGTATTCTTCCTCTAGCGATAAGCCAATTTTATGAGCGATCTGGTACGAAAAGTTCTCGGATCGCTCGTTAAAATCTACGTTTGTCTGTAAATGCTGATACAGTTTTTTGAGATGATCCAGTAAGCCGGGTAGCAGTTCAGTACTAGATTGATGCTCCTGGTAGGCTACCTGGCCTCCAGCGTATAACTTTCTTTCTACGGGATTGATAAAACTCAGCAGACGAAAAATTTGCAGCCCTTCCGTACGGATGTCCATTCGGCCATCGTCGTAACGTTGGGATACCTCAAGTACGCGTAGGGAAGTACCAAAATCTATACGCTGATTCGGCATGTATACAGGAATACCAAAGGACGTATTTGCTTCCAAACACTCCGTAATCAACTGAATGTAGCGGGGCTCGAAGATGTGGAGGTTTAGTTTTTCCCCCGGAAAAGCTACCAGGTTGAGCGGAAACAAAGGCAGGAAAGCCATAGATCTGTATCGAAGTGGGGTGGAAAGAATCGCCTGAACTATCCAAATACAACGCTAGCTCCGCTTTGGGGAAGAGCTAATTCCGTTCAACGGTAAGGCCTACCGTCTGAATCTCCGGTAGTGGATCCTGACGCATGTACTGTTCCACTTTGAAGGTGTAAGTACCTGCTTTGGCGAAACGGTAATTTTTTACGACCAGAAATTTATGATCGTAGATGTCGCCCAGGCCGTTACCGGTAGGTTTGCCCGTCGTAGCATTGGCTAAGATAAGCTCATCTAACTTTCGTTCGATGGTTTTACCATCCGGGCCGATTAGCGTACGGGTAACGTAAAGGTTGTAATACGGGTACGACTTCGTATTCCGCAGGTTGTAATACAGATTGTACGTTCGGGTAGTATCGCTGATTTCAAAGGAAAAACTAGGAACGGTTTTGACCGGCCATTTGGCATCCGGCAGTTCCATATTATCCTTAAATACTGCGTTTGTATCGCAGGCCGTCAGACTGACCAGAAAGCATAGAAAGAGAAATAGTCGCATAGGAATGAAAGTCCCGGAGGTGTTGAGGCCTCCGGGAACGAAATCATTTAGAAGGGGGACGGTTTGAGCCTCCGCCCGACCGTTTTTTCTTATTCTTCGACGCAGGACGATTTTGCGATTGAAACTTCTTATCCATGCGTACCAGGTCACTATTAATGCCTGAGTTTTTTGCTTCGATGACGGGCATGATCTCCAGTTCTTCGAACGAAGGAGGAATGACACCCCGCTTATTCATCTCCACAATTTTCAGTACTTGCGGAATAGCAACCGGATACCAGTTGTCATCGCCTCGGAAACTAAACCACATGATCTTACGGAAGATATCCGTTTTAATCAGGTTCGCATCGCCTTTCTGTACTTTCAGCGGCCCTTCCAGACTTGGAATATCCCGCAAGGCGTCGATGTACGTTTCCAGTTCGTAATTCAGGCAGCATTTTAAACGGCCACACTGACCAGATAATTTTACCGGATTCAGCGAAAGATTCTGGTAACGGGCTGCTGAAGTGGTTACGTTTTTGAAATCCGTCAACCAAGTCGAACAGCACAATTCGCGACCACAGACGCCAATACCACCGATACGGGCCGCTTCCTGCCGCAGACTGATCTGCTTCATCTCAATACGGACCTTAAACTCGCTGGCCAGCACCTTAATTAGCTCCCGGAAATCTACGCGTTCATCCGAGGAGTAATAAAAGGTTGCCTTGGTGCCGTCGGACTGAAACTCAACGTCTGATAGTTTCATGTTGAGTTTCAACTCCTTCACGATTTCCCGAGCCCGGTACATCGTCGGTAAATCCCGGGCAATGGTTTGCTCGTGTTTTTCCAGATCTTTGGGCGTCGCTTTCCGATATACCTGCCGAATTTCGGGATCTTTCACCCCGCGTTTCACGACTTGCAACCGGACCAGCTCACCCTGTAAGGAGACGAAACCCAAGTGATGACCACTCTGCATTTCTACCACTACTGGATCGCCCGTATAGAGTTCAAGTTGAGCCGTATTACGGAAATATTCCTTCCGGCCCCCTTTGAATTTTACTTCTACCAGGTTACTCCGCTGGTGAACCGGGATTCCTAATCCCGGAGCTTCCATGTCCGACAACCAGTCGAACACATTCATTTTATTACAGCCACCCGTACCGCAGGCTCCGTTGTTCTTACAACCGGATACGGAGGCACCTGCTTTATCTTTCGAACGAATGCTTCCACAGCCACCCGTTGCACATGATGCACATCCCATTTTTTTTGTATGTAGAATTTTTGAATGATAGAAGCCTGAACGCAGCTCGTAACGAGCCTGTCACTCATTCGTTGATTCTACCATCCAAAATTATAAAAGGTCCAGGCCGATGTCCCGTCGGAAGTACTTGCCTTCGTATTGGACAGCGGCTGCCGCCGTTTGTGAACGCTGGCGGGCTTCTTGGATGGACGTTCCCAGAGCCGTAACGGCCAGGACGCGTCCTCCATTGGTGACCACTTCTCCGGACTCGGAATGTTTTGTTCCGGCGTGGAAAATGGTCGTATAATTCTGTTTACCGGGCAATTGAATTACGTCACCCTTGGCATAATCGCCTGGATAACCACCAGCTACCACAACGGTAGTAACGGCCATCTTATTGGATACGGCAAAATTTACGTATTTCAGTTTGCCTTCAGCCGCGGCTTTGAGCAGCATTAGCAAATCTGAATCAATACGGGGCAGTACTACTTCTGTTTCTGGATCACCCATCCGGCAATTGTATTCAATCACGAAAGGATCACCGTTGACATTCATCAAACCAATGAAAATAAACCCAACGTACCGAATGCCTTCTGCTTTTAGTCCATTGAGTGTGGGGCGTACCACTCGCTCTTCTACTTTCTTCTGGAACGCATCATCGGCGAAAGGTACGGGTGAGACCGCTCCCATACCACCGGTATTGGGTCCGGAGTCGCCTTCACCAATACGTTTATAATCTTTAGCTTCCGGTAGAATATGGTAATTCTCTCCGTCGGTTAACACAAATACCGATAATTCGATTCCGTGCAGGTACTCTTCAATTACTACTTTTTGGGAAGCATCCCCGAATTTAGCTTCTACCAGCATTTCCCGCAGTGTTTGCTGGGCTTCGGCTACATCAGCGGCAATGATTACGCCCTTACCTGCGGCCAGGCCATCGGCTTTCAGTACCAGCGGAAAGGCTTGCTGCGTAATGTATTCCAGACCTTCCTCTAGGGTTTCTTTCACGAACGTACGCGAAGCAGCCGTAGGAATGTGGTGTTTAGCCATGAAGTTTTTAGAAAAATCTTTCGATCCTTCTAATTGAGCTCCACGGCTATCTGGTCCTAATATCAAGACTTTCTTCAGGTCTTCGCGACTTTCGAAATAATCCCGAATGCCACGAACCAGCGGTTCTTCCGGCCCGACGATGACGAGTGAAATATGGTTTTCAAGAACAGCGGTAGCAATTGCGTCAAAGTCATTGACTCCAATCGGTAAATTTGTTGCCAGTTGAGCGGTACCGGCGTTACCGGGAGCTACGAATAACTGTTGACATAGAGGGCTCTGAGCAATTTTCCAGGCAAACGCATGTTCCCGGCCGCCAGACCCTACGATGAGAATATTCATCGGATAATTCTTAAATGACCACTCAGGCTGAAGCGTAAACTCCTTACGAGCGTATAAAGTGAAAATGATTGAAAAAAGGTACGAATAAAAAGCGGGCAACTGTACCAACCCTGGTACGGTTGCCCTTACTTATGGCTTAGTGACCTAATTCGCTGTGGAACTTGATCCGCATCAGCCGAAGTTCTTCTTCCGAGTACTCGTTGCCCAGTTCTTTTAAGGCAACGGCCATAGAATCAGTTTCCGCCCGCATGAAATATTCGTAGATTTCATCCTGACGATCATCATCCAGCACCTGATTGATGTAATAGTCCAGATTGAGCTTGGTACCGGAATAACAGATGTGCTCAATTTCTTCAATGAGCTCCGTCATACCTAGACTTTTAGCCTCGGCAATTTCCTCTAGATCAATCTTACGGTCAATTTGCTGAATGATAAAAATCTTAACCTTCGACTTGTTTGTCGTCGTTTTCACGACTACTTCCGTCGCCGTTTCGATTTCATTTTCCTCTACGTAACGGGTAATCAGCTCAATGAACTGCTTTCCAAACTTAACGGCCTTACCCATCCCAACGCCCGTAATCTGAGCTAGCTCTTGGATCGTAGAAGGGTAGGTAGTAGCCATTTCCTCCATGGACGGATCCTGGAAGATAACGTAGGGGGGGATGTTCTTTTCCTTCGCAATTTTTTTCCGAAGGTTTTTCAGCATTTCAAACAAGGCTTCGTCATAGGCTTTAGCCGACGCACTTACCTCATCTTTATCTTCATCTTTTTCTTCGCCTTGCTGGGTATAATCGTGATCCTTGGAGAAGGCTGAAGAGAACGGAGCTTCCAAAAACTGAGCTCCTTTTTCAGACAGCTTTAAAGTACCGTAATTCTCGATATCCTTATCCAGAAAACCGTAAATCGTCAGTTGTTTGATGATCGAATGCCAGAATTCGGGCGTTTGCAGACGATCATCTTTTTTGTCGACGGTCTTGGGCTTGGCCCTAATGATCACATTGCCGTCTTCGTCTTCCTCCTCTTCGGGTTCATCGTCGTCGGTATCGGCCTCGTAGCCAATTTTGTACTTACCCTTGCCGAACACATCGAGTTTGTTGTGTCCGTGGCTCAATACATAGGGATTTTCAATGCCCAGCAGAATGTCCGCGATGTGATAGCAATCAAAGCGGTTTCCGGTTTGCTGAACGGCCTTAAGTATCCATTCAGCTTCCTCCTGCATTTTGAATTTCTGCGTAGGCTTGAGGCAGTTATCGCAGAAACCGCAGTCTTTGGCAAAATATTCACCAAAATAGCCCAGCAACTGACGGCGACGGCACACGCCCAGGTTAGAATAGCTAACCATTTCCATCAGTAACGCTTTGGCATTATCGCGTTCGGTTACGGGCTTGTCTTTGTTGAATTTATCCAGCTTAACGATATCGTCGTAGCTGTAGAACATGACACAGTTGCCTTCCAGACCATCCCCGCCCGCCCCACCCCGTTCCAGATAGTAAACATAGAGTGATTTGGGAGCATCGTAGTGAAGTACAAAACGAACGTCGGGCTTATCAATACCCATCCCAAAAGCAATCGTCGCAACGATTACTTCCGCTTCTTCGTTAAGAAAAGCGTCTTGGTTACCCATACGCGTCGCTGGATCCAGACCCGCGTGATAGGGGAGAGCTTTAACGCCATTTACGTTCAGTAATTCCGCTATTTCTTCAACTGTCTTACGGCTCAGGCAGTAAATAATACCCGATTTGCCAGCCTGACTTTTAATATACTTAATGAGTTGCCGATTGACATCTTTCGTTTTCGGACGAATCTCATAGTACAGGTTCTTTCGGTTAAACGAAGATTTGTAAACCGAGGCATCTTCCATCTGCAGGTTTTTAATAATATCCTGCTGAACTTTTGGCGTTGCCGTTGCGGTAAGGGCAATCAGGGGTAAGCTCGGATTGATGGTTTCCACAATGCTGCGGATTCGCCGATATTCCGGACGGAAATCATGGCCCCACTCCGAGATACAGTGAGCTTCATCAATGGCCACAAACGAGATCTTTGCTTTTTGCAGAAAAGCTAGGTTTTCTTCTTTCGTCAAAGACTCTGGGGCAACGTATAATAGTTTAACTTCTCCGCTCAACACATCTTTTTTGACTTGCGTCATTTCCGATTTGCTAAGCGTAGAATTTAAAAACTGGGCATTCACCCCAACGGCATTCAATTGATCAACCTGATTTTTCATCAGGGCAATTAGCGGGGAAATCACTACGGCGGTACCCTCACTTACAACGGCAGGAAGCTGGTAACACATCGATTTACCAGCCCCGGTAGGCATAATCACAAACGTATGATTTCCTGCAAGAAGGTTACAGATAATATCTTCCTGTTCACCCCGGAACTGGGTAAAGCCGAAAACCTCTTTCAATTTTGCCTTGAGGGTATCCTTCAATGACGGATCAGCGAGCATGGCCATTTATACTTTTCTTCAACATCAATGGATGGTTAGATGCTATTAGGGGAATATCTTGTCTAAGCGACAGGAATCGGAATTGAAATTAATAAAAAAAGTCTGTACAGGACCAAAAATCTTTGCTGGCAAAAAACACAAATTGTCTGCGGGAAAAGCTATACCGTCAGAAAAGGCAACCATTTAGGTACGCAAAAGCGAACGTTTTACTTTACCGAAGCCGCTCAAAGGCATCTTTCACTTTCTTTTCATCGATACGGATGAAACGGTTTGCCGCTACATTCGACAGCAGAGCCACGGCCAAAACAAAAAAGCCTATCTTGAAGCTACCTGAGGTCTGTGGAGCAAACTGAGCATTAGCCTGTATGTGGGACAGGTACGTAGATAAGCCCAGCAAAACCACCATCACGAGCGTATTAATTAAATTTAGCATCATCTGCCGCAGGCGGTTGGTGTATTGCAGCAGCGAAAAAAGAGCCAAACCTGCTGATACCAGAGCTAAACCCGCCAGATACATTGTATTTGTTTCGGTCGTTGTTTCGCCTTTCGTATACGTCAAAGCATAGGCATCCAGGACAGCTGTTTCGGCTCCAACTGACTTTTGCCAAATGGGAAAGGCTAAGTACAGGGCCATGGACAGTACGATTAATGCAAGAAAGAGTGTTTGAGGACGCTGAAGCATAGAAATAAATCAAATGAAATGTACAAAGCAAAAGTAACGGAGAAAAATCCTGTAACCAATCCTAGCAGGTAGCTACAGGAAGGAGATGTAAAGGTAAAGCTTGGCTATAGAAAACCACACACAGGAGGCAGCTAGAAAAAAATAGAAAAATGTGCAAAAAAGTAGAAAGAGGTAAGGTTTTGATTTAGAGAGTTTTATTGGCTGAGACGGTTAGGATATCGATTCCTGAGGCAAAATTTTTAAGATTTTTTTGACTAGCCTCTTGACAAACCCCCTTTTTAGCTCGTATGTTTGCAGTCCCAACGGTAAGGGAAACGGCAAATTAACAAGCGAAAGTAGCTCAGCTGGTAGAGCGCGACCTTGCCAAGGTCGAGGTCGCGGGTTCGAACCCCGTCTTTCGCTCGACAAAAAGGCTCCGCAAGTCGGAGCCTTTTTTGTAGGAGGCCCGGGTGGTGGAATGGTAGACACGAAGGACTTAAAATCCTTTGGGCAGTGATGCCTGTACGGGTTCGAGTCCCGTCTCGGGTACAATAAACCCCTGGTAAGTATCTAACTTACCAGGGGTTTTCTCTTTTAAATACTATCTATTGCAATCTTTAAATTTGCCAATAGAAAATTAGTTAGGCAAAGCCATTTAAAATAGACTACACGGACATACCTATTTAATGCATTCTTACCGAGAAGGAGAAGTTTTATAAGAGCAAAGAGTCTGCTTGTATTTTATCCACATAAGTACTGTTGAAACCGATTGGATAGTATCATTTAATGGAAATGTACAGCACTATACATATTAAAAGTAAAATTCTGTACGTAAGAAAGTGATGTTATACTAGGTAAGTGATTAAAGCTTTCATAAGAAACACTGCATGCAGCACTGTGATCAATATAAGCCTATCTATTATTTGAGATACTAATAAAAAAGCCGGTCTCTAAAGTCCGGCTTCTGTTAGTGTTGTCCTCTTTGGGCTACCCAAAAATCAATGGCTCTTTGTAACATTTCGCTAACTTCTCGATAACCCCCTGGTTTGATCAAATAAGCATTCGCTCCTAAGTCAAAGGCTTCCCGCATATCTTTCGGATTATCCGATGTGCTGTAGACCACAATGGGTAACGTACGTCCCTGATTATGAGAGCGAATTTGCTGTAAAACTTCAAAGCCATTGTTACCGGGTAAATTCAAATCCAGCAACAACATTTTAGGCGTTGACGTCTCTTTATTTTGATAGGTACCTCGACGAAGTACGTAATCGACGGCTTCTATACCGGTGTTCAATACTTTATAACTGGGCGGCTGCTCGATCTTGCCGACCACACGCTTAAAAATATCAACATCGTCCGGATTATCCTCTACATATAATACATCTATCATGGCCGGCCTGATTAATGGGTGGGTATTGCTACGTAAAAAGTTGTTTCTTTAAAAGGTTCGCTGTAAAACCATACTCTACCGTGGTGACGCTGCATAATGCGTTTGACAATGGCTAATCCTACGCCATGTCCTTCAAACTTTCTGGCATTATCCAACCGCTTGAATAAATCAAAAACCTTACCACCTTGTTTCATATCAATGCCAATTCCATTATCTGTTACAGAATAGATGATTTCATCGGCATTTTTTACTCCTTTTACAATAATATGAGGCTTTGCTACCGGACGCGTATATTTAATAGCATTAGACAATAAATTGCTAAATACTTGTGTAATCATCGTTTTATCACCTTTTAACGAAGGTGTCTCTTCGATTTCGATGGTAATAGGAGTGCCTTTTTCACTGACTAATAATTCGTCTTTTAGTGAATAAAGCAATTCCCGCATTTCGATGGGCTCGGCGGATAATTCCGTTCGCCCACTTCGAGCGTAATGAAGAATTTCACGAATGAGGTCTCCCATTCGATTACTGGCGGACACAATTTTCTCAAAGAGGGGTAACATTTCCTCATCTAATCGATCTGAATAATCAATTAGAAGTACTTCTGCGTAGGTTTTAATGGAAGCTAAGGGTGTTCGCAAATCATGTGACACCGTATAGCTAAACGTATCGAGTTCCTCGTAAGCCAGCTTGAGCTGTTCGTTCAGGATACGAATTTGGTTGGCCCGTTGGGAAAGAATTTGTAAAATGTCTTCCCGTAATTTCAAGGCTATATTAATCTCAGCCTGCCGCCATACGTCAGACGTACTGCGTACAATCTGGGTCCATTTAGCAAAACTCTTCCGGGGACTCAAGCGGAGCTGACCACTGGGTTCGGCTACTACAGGTTTTTCATCCGGATTTCCTCCCCAGGATACCTGCTGAATGACTTCCGGCTTAAACCAAATCACGTACTCTTCCAATTGCCGGGAAATCACGATAGCCATCACTCCCGAAGCTTCGGCCCGGTTAGCTTCGGCCGGACCAAACAGCCTAGGGAGCTGATGCGTATGGAAAATGGTATCAATTTTGGTATGCTTCAGCCACTCGATCAATTGCCGGATGAAGGCTTCATTGGGCGTATTCCCCAGCGTATATAGCTTTCCTTCGTACAGTAAAGCCATTCCCGCCGCTGAAGTAATGTCCATCGCAGTGGTTTCCATCTTGATTAAGCCCTGTACGACGTTCCAATCCCGCTGCATTTGCTCGAACAAGGTCTGTTCGCTTCGCCAAAGTTTATTAACGAGCGTTAGATCTTCTTCATCCTTGCGAAATTCCAAAGCAGCGGATAGCAACTGACTAATGACTTTCCCCGACATCCGAGCAGTATAGTCAACCAGTCGTGGACCCTGGTAATGATGGCAGGAAATCAGTCCCCATAGTTCTCCCTTGTACAGCAGAGAAAAGCTCATACTGGACCGAACGCCCATATTTTTCAGGTACTCAATATGCACTGGCGATACAGCCCGTAATACCGAATGCGTCAGATCCAGCGGCTTTCCAGTCTGGTCATCCGTAGGGGGATAAATGGATACGGCCCGGTCACTAGCGTCAACAATCGTGCGGACCAGATTAATTTTATAAAGTTCGCGGGCTTGACTGGGAATATCAGAAGCGGGATAATGAAGTCCTAGAAAAGGTTCGAGGTCTTTATCCTTCGCTTCAGCGACTACTTCACCGTTCCATTCTTCATCAAAACGATAAATCATAACCCGGTCATACCTAGTAATGAGTTTGATCTCCGCCGCAACCTTTTCCAGTAGTTCCTGGATCGTCTTGCTCTGCTGAAGGTTCGTCATGACCCGACTTACTAGGTTTTGCAGCGTACTAGGAAAGAGGGCTTCGTCTTTTAGTTCAAACTCTAGTAGGTAAATGTCGTCCAGCTGCTGAATAATCAAGTGATAGTCGCGTTCCTGCACCCGAACGCTGAAAGGATTTAACGTTTCCAGCGAACTTTGTTTCAACGCAAACTGAATCAGATGAGTAATCTCCTGCCCTGACAAATCGCCTAGCTGCAGCTTCTCCAGCGGCAGACCAATCACCTGCGATAAATTATCCGGATAGAAAGCCGAAAGATTACTACTGCATTGACGAATCAGAAACGTTTGAGCATCTACCGAAAGTAAATACCCATGGGCCTGAATTTTACCTAAATGCCGGATGGGTTCGCGGTCACAAGCTTGAATATCTATTTCTTGCATCTATTCAGAATGGATAAACAAATCACTTTTCTAAAAACGGAAGAAGGCTTTTTAAGTAACGAATTTGGCAAGCTAGAGTTTTCAAAAATAATAGAAATGTTAGTACGAAGGCAAACCTTTAGTAATGAGTTGCCCGAATCTGCTCCGCATGAAAACTGCCCAGAAGATGTATAGGATTGGCCATTAAAAATGCTTGTTCAATAGAGAATCAGCGGGAAAACGGATATATTGCGTGCTACATATCCGTCGCCCGCTTTTAGATAAATGCGTAGTTGGCTTGGCCACATACATGAATTCCAGCCGTATATCCCATTCAGAGATCAGGAAGCCGCTTGGCTTCTTTCTTCTATCCTTAGACGGAACGTTTGTAGACTGTAGTTTTCACTTCCTTCAGTTTACTTCTTATTCAGCTGCATCCTTACTAGGAAAATCTATTCGCGACGTTTTTACGCCTGAAACAGTTCAATGGATTGATCAGGCGAGTGAGCAGTCCATTACAAGTACTAAGGGCTCTCTCGTTACACGTGCGGGAGCAGAAATCCAGGGTACCTATGAGATCGCTAAAGAAGAACAAGGCATTCGGTTTAGCTACGCCGAATCTACGGAAGGTCCCAAACCTGCTCTGAGTGAAGACTGGTCGCTGATGAGTAAAGTCGTATCGCACGATCTGCGGGAACCCTTGCGTAAGACGTTGCTAAATATTGATATGATTCGGGGAAATACGCAGAACGTTATTACGCCCGATAGCCGAATGCTATTACAGATTACCAACGATCTTAGTTACCGAGCCCTACAACTGCTTGATGCCATTCAACTCTATATTTCGCTTGCTCACGTCACGCGGCGTACGTTGAGACCCATTAATCTTAATGAGGTTCTCAACAAGTCCTGGAATAAAGTTCAGGAAGAAAACGGACTTTCGTCTCAGATACTAACTGCCGGGAAATTACCGGTGGTATGGGGGCATTCGGATACTCTACAAGCGTTGTTCTATCAGTTATTAGACAATGCCGTAAAATTCAGTAATCCGCAACGACCGCTACAAATCGCGGTACAAACTTCCGAAGCTGGCCAGAATATGGTCCAGATTCACGTACGCGATAACGGACTGGGCTTTGATCCCGTCTATCGGACGGATGTTTTTCAGCTCTTCAAACAACTCAATCGCAATACCGCAGGGTGTGGAGCAGGTCTGGCCATTAGTCAGAAAATTGTTGAAAGTCATCGGGGAAATATACAGGCTCAAACGCAAGTGGGTGAGGGGACAACTATCACGCTGACACTGCCCGAAGCATCCCCTTCTCAGCTGAATTGAGTTCGTTCGGCTACTTCTGAAAGGCATATATTATTTTTTTGCAAATACTTCGTTATTGTTGAGAAAACGCTAACTTGCTTAGCGTCAAAACCCTCGCAAAACCATGGGCAGAAAAGTATTAGTGCTGAATCAGGATTACTCAGCCTTGACGATTTGCTCAGTCGCCAAAGCTTTTTTACTCGTCTACCTCAAAAAGGCTGATCTGGTTTCAGAATCTCAGACGGAAAATCTACGGAGCATTTCACAATCTTTTCCTATGCCGACGGTCATTCGCTTGCACAAGTACGTGTACTTACCGTACCGGGGCGTAATGCTGACGCGACAAAACATTTTTCGGCGGGATGGGCACCGTTGCCAGTACTGCGGTACCAGCGACGACCTGACGCTTGATCACGTACTACCAAAATCCAGAAGTGGCAAATCAAGCTGGGATAATCTGACTACGGCCTGTAAACGCTGTAATTCAAGGAAAGGTGATTTTACTCCCGAAGAAGCCGGAATGCCTTTGCGACAACGGCCTTTCAAACCATCGTTCATCATGTTTATTCGGGATTTTTCGGGTATGATTGATGAAACCTGGCTGCCTTTTCTGACGCGTAAGGAAAAAAAGGTGACGGATTAAAAGCCCTACCTTTTCTAAAATTCCTTCTCCCTGTATCTCGTAGTAGGTGGTTTTCGTTGCCGAAACTTGTATTTTTGAAAGTGGACGATCAAACAGGAACCAGAGCATGCGGGAAGATTATTTGAAAGGCGAAAAAGAAACGCTTACGAGAGATGACCGGGAGATGGAGCGGGCGTTACGGCCTTTGAGCTTTAGTGATTTCACCGGGCAGGAGAAGATTCTTGATAATCTGAAAATATTTGTTTCTGCCGCTAAGATGCGGGAGGAACCCTTAGACCATGTACTCTTACACGGCCCTCCGGGATTAGGCAAAACGACGCTTTCCAATATCATTGCCAACGAGTTAGGGGCCGGTATTAAAATTACATCCGGACCCGTACTGGACAAACCCAGCGACTTGGCCGGGCTTTTAACCAATCTTCAGCCCCACGACGTTTTGTTCATTGATGAGATTCACCGGCTGAATCCCATTGTTGAAGAATACTTGTATTCGGCGATGGAAGATTACAAAATTGACATTTTACTGGATTCTGGCCCCAATGCTCGTACCGTACAAATTGGACTCAATCCTTTTACCCTGATTGGAGCTACTACCCGGGCGGGTTTACTGACCTCGCCGTTACGGGCTCGGTTTGGGATCAATGCCCGATTGGAGTACTACGATGCAAAGCTACTGACGTCGATCATCAAGCGTTCGTGTGCCATTTTGAAGACTCCGGTAGAGGAGACGGCTGCATTTGAACTGGCCCGCCGAAGTCGTGGAACCCCACGGATTGCCAATAACCTGCTTCGTCGAACGCGGGATTTTGCTCAGGTAAAAGGTGGTGGAGTCATTACGGTGGCTATTGCTGAAATGGCTTTGGCAGCTCTTGACGTCGATCATAATGGACTTGATGACATGGACAACCGAATTTTGAGTACCATCATTGAGAAGTTCAAAGGTGGACCCGTAGGTCTGTCTACTATTGCCACGGCCGTAGGCGAAGAAGCAGAGACGATTGAAGAGGTGTATGAACCGTTCTTGATTCAGGAAGGGTATTTAAAGCGAACCTCTCGCGGAAGAGAAGCTACGGAAAAAGCGTATAGTCATTTAGGGATTATTCCTAAGTACCGGGCGGGGGAGCTATTCTAAAATTGTTGGTTGGTACGAGTTGAAAACAGATTGCATTGAGCCAAGAATAGGAGAAGGGTAGAAAAAAAGTTAGGTGTATTGAATTAATTCAAGAAATTTTTGTTTTATTCAACAAATGGTTAACTTTGATCATCTTGTCTGTAAATCATAAAAAATTAGATAATACGAAGATTGATTATTCGCGATTTCTAAAATTTTTATTGTAAATTTATAGGCCTAAAGATTCGCGTATACCACCAAAACCACCTAAAACTACCAATACAAGTATGAAAAAGCTCAATCATTACCGCCTCTTGCAATGGGTAGTTTTTTCACCAATTCTGATTCCGCTGTGCTTAGTAATGGGAGCTATTGAAGGAATTCAGACTACGTTTGGAAAAGTTATTCACCAAATCAAAACGGACGTCGCTTCTTAAACTCACTACTCTGTTTGCATATATAAAAAAAGCTCCAAGCTAGGCTTGGAGCTTTTTTCGTTGCAGATATTCAGCCGTATGCTGAATGAGATGATTATGTCCACATCGCAATACGATTCGGCTGGCTGTGGGCACTTGTTCACATAAGTGATTAACCAGTTCGGGAGGCATCATTCGATCAAACTCACCCATGAAAAATTGCACTGGTATCGCATATTGATTCAACAAATGGATGAGTGAATGCGGAGAGAACCGCAAGTGACGAAAGGCAACCCAGGAATGATATACGCGAGTTCGTTTTTCCGGAGAATCTAGCATCCACAGAGCAAATCGCATCGTACTGGGATGAATCAGCTTGACTCGTCCCAGCCATTGGGCTAGCTTCATCAGCCAGGAAACATGGAAAATCGTGTACTTGAAAATAGAACGACTCATGGGATTGCGTACTGCCAATGTATAATAGGGACTTTCACGAATTCCGTCCGGAGCCAGCAAAAATACATGCCGAATACGCGAAGCAAATCCTTCAAGGGTAGCCAGAGCAAAACGCCCACCCATACTAAAACCTACGATACTAAAATCTTCGATGGACTGCTGAGTTAGGAACTCCTTAAACTGTGCTTGCCATTGGGCTTTAGAAAAAGCTTCGTCAGAGGTATGGGTATTGGCTCCGTGAAAAGGCAGATCGAACGCATAAATGGTATACAGTGTACCCAATGATTCAGCCCAGCTTTGGTAAATCTGGTGACTTTGTCCGATACCGTGAAAAGCGATTAAGACCTCGGGCCCATTGCCCCAACGGTGGTAGGTAATCAGTGACATAGTTGGATAGCTGTGAAGCAGTACCATAAAGAAATAGGCGATGATCTATTCCTGAACCGGGACTTCGTACGGAATAAGAAAGGGTACCCCTGGGATACCCTTTATGTTAACTCTGTTCTTCACTTACGTCCGACATGAGGTACGCCTTGATGAAGTCGTTGATTTCCCCATCTAAAACGGCATCTGTATTAGAGGTCTGATGACCGGTACGGTGGTCTTTTACCCGGCGGTCGTCCAGTACGTAACTACGAATTTGACTACCCCATTCGATTTTACGTTTAGTAGCATCTAGCTCAGCTTTCGCAGCCAGACGTTTTTCCAGCTCCATCTGGTATAATCGCGATTTCAGCAAGCGTAAGGCTACTTCCTTATTCTGTAGCTGGCTACGTTCCTGCTGACACTCGATAATGATACCCGAGGGTTTGTGTTTCAGACGAACGGCCGTTTCCACCTTGTTCACGTTCTGTCCACCCGCTCCACCGCTTCGGAACGTATCCCAGTCGATATCCGCTGGGTTGATTTCAATTTCAATGGTATCGTCCACGAGCGGGTACGCAAATACGGACGCGAAAGAAGTATGACGGCGGGCATTGGAATCAAAAGGGGAAATCCGTACCAGTCGGTGCACACCGATTTCAGCCTTTAAATTCCCGTACGCATATTCACCTAGAATTTCTAGCGTAGCCGATTTTACACCCGCTACATCACCATCAGCTACGTTGACGACGTTGATTTTAAAGCCATTTTTCTGAGCCCACATCGTATACATCCGAAGCAACATGTTGGCCCAGTCCTGGGATTCGGTACCACCGGCTCCAGCGTTGATCTCCAGTACAGCGTCCATGTTGTCGCCTTCATCGGACATCATTTTACGGAATTCAATTTCGGCCAGCTTGGCTTCTAACTTCGCTGCTTCAGCGTCTACATCTGCTTCGCTAGCTTCACCAAGTTCCTGAAATTCCATCATGGTTTCCGTATCGCCCAAGTGTTGATTGAGCTGGTCGAAACCTTCCGTCCAGAATTTAAGGCCGCGAATTTCACGAAGGATTTTTTCCGCCCGGTCGCGATCGTTCCAGAATTCCGGATCGAGCGTTTTCTGTTCTAATTCTTCAATTTGGTACTTTTTGCCATCGTAGTCAAAGGTACCCCCTCAAGGCCTCTATGCTGGCCTTCAAGTCTTTCAACTTGTCTTGTGTCATATGCTCAGGAAGTTCGTCGTTGCCGACGAAAAGCTATGGTTGATGATAATCGTTTTTCCTTATAAAAGCGAAAACCCGGCCTAAGCCGGGTTCTCATTATCCGACATACGGATTAACTGTAAAATCCGTAAGGTTGTTCCTAGAAGAATTTCGCCCGGTAATCTTTCACTTTCGCGTTGTCACGAATGGCTTCATTTACAAAGTAGCCGGAACGTTGCAGTTCCATTTGTAAGGCCGTGTTTTTGTACTGAGCGTAATCAGCAATCGCCGGAGCAGGCGTTTTTTTCAAGGTTTCCATGATGAATACACCACCTTCACCTTTGAAAGGCTTTGATTTCTGACCGGGTTTCATACCGAAGGCTTTACCCAAAGCGGTAGGATCGGCACCCGCTGACGTCAGCAGACCGCTAGTTAGCGTTAGATCATTGGCTGATTCTACCAAAGCACCCGCTCCGTATTTCTGAGCGATAGACTCCAGTGTACCGGCACCGGACAGTCCACCGAGTTTCTTCATGATTTCTTCAGCTTTGCGTTCGTTGCGTACTTTGGCAGTCAGCTCGTCACGGAAATCATCTACTTTCACTTCATCTTCCGAAGTTTTACCCGTCAGAGCCGCTACAATGTAGGCATCATTTACTTCGAATACCTGCGATACATCACCTACATCCGTTTTGTCATCAAAAGCCCACCGAACGACGGGTTGAGCATTCTGCATCATGTTCAGGTTCGTCGATCCTTCCGGAATACGGTTTGCTTTCAACAGTACCAGCGACTTGTCTTTCTTAGCCGCTGCTTCCATGTCTTCAAGCGATTTGTTGGCTGCGGCAAACGCATCCGCTTTACGGTATACTTCGTCGCGGGTAGCCTGGCTGGGCCCGAGTTGTTTCGATACGGCAATGATGCGGTACTGCAGGTTGTTTTTCGCTTCGGTTACTTTGATGATGTGGTAACCAAAATCCGTTTCAACGACGCTAGGAAGCAGACCCGTACCGTTGAAGCCAAATACAGCCGTTTCAAACGGTTTTACCATGGAGCCATTGTTCTGGAAATAACCCAGATCGCCACCACGTTGAGCCGTACCATCTGAACCATTCTGAGCAGCCATAGCGGCAAAATCCGCTCCGCCTTTCAGTTCTTTCAGGATATTCTCAGCCCGTACCTTAGCAGAGGCCTTCGCCGAATCTGACTCATTCGTAGGACGGATCAGGATGTGGCTTGCTTTAACCGTATACAGTGAATCACGTTTGGTACCCGTGTACTTATAAATCGTATACGTATTATCCGTACGGAAAGGACCCGCAATCTGACCGGGGAAAAATCCGGCTACTGCTTCTTTCAGTTGATCGTCCATGTCACGCAGACTCCAGTAAAGTGGGTGCGGTACATCCGAGTTCATCCGGGCAAACGACGAATCGTTAGGCGATTTAGCCAAATCTTTCGCCAGTTGAGTCAACGTATTCTTTAACGCTAAGCTATCCGCTTTAGAAGGGGCTACACCGAAAGCTACGTAATCGAGGCTACGGGTGTTCGCTCCTTTGTATTCGTCTTTATGAGCATTCAGATAATCTTTCAGCTCTGAATCGGTCACTTTAATGGTAGAATCCGCAATCGAGTAGAAAGGTACATAAAGGTATTTTGCGTCCACTTTCGCCGTTTGTCCTTCGTAATCTTTCTTCGCTTCGGCCGTCGTAACATAGCTGGACATACGGATCAGGTTCACGTACCGTGACATCAGGTGTTGACGCTGAATGTCCCGTACGAAAGCCTGCCAGCCCAGTTGCTGAATCGAACCAGCGGGCATTTTCATGATTTGCTCCCGTTGCTGAAGAACGCGATTTTTGTCGAAGATGCCCGTTTGGGGATCCGTGAAACTCTGGCGTACGGCTGGGTCAATATATTTACCGAAGAACATATCCGCTTTTTCCTGGTCGGAAAGCGTCAGTCCTAAAGCATCAAATTCTTTTTGGTAGGCGTAGTCGATTAACAGATCATTCCAGACTTTTTCGCGGAGCTGGGCCAGCACCTGATCATTGGCTGACTGACCTGACTGAGCTTCGTACTCGACGCGGGCCTGGTCCAATTTTTTCTGGAAATCCTGGGCCAGAATACTATTTCCGGCTATCTCACCTACTTTTTGAGTCTTTCCACCAAAAAGTCCCCGCGATCCGAGGAGGTCACCGCCCACAATAAATAGAATGAGGGCAATGGCAATAATGGTAATTGCAATTCCTGAACGTTCTCTGATTTTGTTAACTAAAGCCATACGACCATTTTATTAGAACCGCAAATTAACGTTTTTTTCCATTGATTCCCAAACGTATCCCGACTGCTTTTCAGGAAAGTAGTTCGTGTATTTACGAAGTAAGGTTGAGGATTGACCGGGTTTTTCAGGAATGAATGGGAGAGATTCGACGTACATGCTGTATTTTCACCCGACCGAAACGATATTTCTGAGAAGCGTTGGGTAGAAAAGGCGTAACAAATCTTGGCCTTATGCCGGAAAATAGGGCAGTACTCGCCTAAATTATATACAGAAACTTCGCTACATTCTACTCAACTTTTTTGATTATACACCTTGAAAGAAGTTAGTAAAACGCCTACGTCCGTGGCAGTCATTGGCGGAGGGAGCTGGGCAACCGCCATTATTCGTATTCTTTCCGAGAACGAAGTGAAAATTCGTTGGTGGTTACGCAACCGAAAGGATGCTCAACATATCCGTAAATTTCACAGCAATCCCCGGTATCTAAGTGGTGTGGTACTCCATCCCAAACGCGTTAAACCGTTTACGCGTTTGCCCGAAGCGGTGAAAGGAAGTGAAGTCATCATTTTAGCCGTACCCGCTGCTTTTATAACGGAAGCTCTGGCAGAGCTAAAACCCGAAGACTTTGTGGGCAAAACCGTGGTATCGGCCATTAAAGGGATGATTCCGGGTGAAAATCTGCTGGTTACCGACTGGCTGGAAAAAAACTACGGCGTTTCGCAGGATCAGTTCTGCGTAATCGCCGGTCCTTGCCATGCCGAAGAAGTAGCCTTGGAAAAGCAGTCGTACTTAACCATCGCTTCACCGGATATACAGCGGGCTACGGCGTTTGCCGACCTGATGAATTGCCGTTTCGTCAGTACCCATCCGCTAACCGATTTATACGGCGTTGAATACTGTGCAGTGATGAAAAATATCATTGCTCTCGCCTGCGGTATCTGTCATGGAATTGGATACGGTGACAACTTTCAGGCGGTACTGGTTTCGAATGCCATGCAGGAAATCAAACGTTTTCTGGACGTCATTTATCCGTATTATCGCGATTTGATGGGCTCAGCCTATCTCGGCGACTTGTTAGTAACTTCGTATTCCCAATTCAGCCGAAACCGTACGTTTGGAAGCATGATTGGGCGGGGATACAGCGTGAAGTCCGCTCAGATGGAGATGAATATGGTGGCTGAAGGGTATTATGCCGTTAAGTCTATCTATGAAATTAATCGCCAGTTTGAGGTAAACATGCCCATTATGAATGCCGTCTACGCGATCTTATACGAACGCTCTTCTCCGACGGTTGAAATTGAAATTCTGAAAAATTTGCTGCGGTAGTAGTTTAAGAAGATACAGCGTAACCGGCAAAGTATAAATTCTTTTTTAGAACTATACTTTGTCGGTTACGCTGTATTTTTGGCCCTGCTTATTCTTCCCCTACTGATCCTTCCCTTACTAATTAATTTACTTAGGGAAGAGGAATCATGGGCTTAATGAAACCGCCGAACCAATGCGTAAAGCTTTACCCATCTTTATTGCCTGTATTCCCATTGTGTTTTTTTATGTAGTAATTAATCAGGTAGCCGTCAATTTACCCTGGGCCGATGATTCGATCCTGATCTATTTCCTTTACATGTATAAATTGCCGGAAGTCAGCTGGTTCCACTTCTGGAAGGATGCCTTCTCTGTACATGCTGAACACCGAATTGTCGTACCCCGGTTGTTGATGTTACTTAGTTATTTAATTCAGGGGGAAATCAATGTCAAAACGGTTTTATTGATAGGTAACCTAAGCATACTAGGCTCGGCCTATATTTTATATAGATATTTCAAGCGATCCCTTTTATCTCCCTGGTTTTTCGTTCCTGTAACATTCCTATTATTTCAGCCCGTCTATTGGGAAGATAGTCTTTGGCTGATTTGTGTAGTACAGCATACGCTGGTTATTTTTTGGGTGCTCCTTTCCCTGCATCTCTTACAGTTTAATAAAAAGGCCTATTTTATTACTGCCTGTATAAGTGCTATTCTGGCGATTTTTACCAGTGGAAATGGTTTGCTTGTTTGGTTTCCAGGGGTACTAATGCTATTGATGCAGCAGCGTAAAAAAGAAGTAATCATATGGGCTTTTTTGATAGGCATTGCTGTCGGTAGTTACTTTATTGGTTTTAACCAAACTAGTCCTTCGCACTACGGAGAAAGTTTAGCTAATCCAGTAAGATTAGTTGAGTATGTATTTGTTTTTCTGGGAGCCAATGTTTCCGTTACCAATACTGGTAAAGCAATGCTGGTTGGCTTATTCATTGTTAGTATTGCCGTAGCAGCACTTATCTATTTTGTACGGACCGGTCAGACTAACGTTTTTCCGGTTTGGTCTCTAGTCGCTTTTTTAATTTTTACGGCTGGATTAGTTTCCTTATCGCGTTCCTGGCTGGGACTATCCGTTATTGGTAGGTATCAGATTTATGCTACGTATGCAGTGGTTGGAGCCTATGTTTTAGTGGTCTTTTTGATTGCTAATTATCACTGGAAGAAATACTTAATAGCTCCTCTGGTTATAATGATGGTAATTTATTCGGTTTTAGTTTGGTATACGTACTGGCCTGCCCTGATTTATCGTAAACACCTGATGGAAGCTGAAGCAGTAAACTGGCAAGAAAACGGTAGGTTTATGAGTGTATACGAAAGTGACAATAAGATTACAAAACGATTTTATCCCGAGCTTATTAAAAACGATATGTATCGTTTTCCTGCTGAATTACGTAATAGACTGAAAGAGGCTACTCAAACAATATCCCCAGATTCGGTAAGGTATCAGTATTATTCGGGCCAAATGTATAGTGGAACAGAAGCTTTTGTAGCAGAAACACCTGGAATAAATTTAAATGAAGCAAGTACGTATCTGGTCATAAAAGATTCAGTAAATCACACCTTTTTAGCACCTTTCCGGGCCAACTCTAATACATTAAATAACTTTGCAGCGACAGGCCATGTATTTGCTCCAGGTGGAAAAGCTACTGTATTAGTAGAAACCATGCCCGCAGGAACCTACGAATTAGGGTTATTTCGTCAGGATACTGTAAAGTGGCTTGCCCAGAAATGGACAAAGCCTTAGAGGTAGGTCAGAGGCCATTAAAAAAGGCTTCCTAAAAGGAAGCCTTTTTTAATTTAGGAAGGTTTATTAGTCGAAATAGCTTTAATCTTCAGCCGCTTCCCTTTCTGGTTTTCTTTCGGCACACTGACAATGATTTTACGAATCATACCCTGCCATTCCGGTATATCTCCTGCATTTAACTCATAGGTATGATACTGCCCATCCGGAATAAGTTTAAGAGTTGTTTCCAGGTGGGTATAATCGGCTAAGCGAGAAGAATTTTGACGAAATCCTACGATTGTCATTTTGTCTCCACTACCGTCATAAGCCATCTGAATATATAGTTTCTTATCTTTTCGAGTATCCCATACAAAGTCAGGGCTCCACAAACTAGCCAGGCTATTATCTAAATCAATATTCCATTCTCCATTAAAAGGAGCTTCGACGATTTCATTGAAATAATTCCAATGTTGTCGGTCTTTGGCGAAGTTAAAGTCAGGTTTAATCTGTTCACTCTTATGCTCGGTGGCGTATTGACGCGTTTGTTCAACAGTACCTAAGATATACGCGAATTTGCTCTCGTAGCGAAGATTACGATCTAAGACTTCATTCATATGAGCTCCGATCCTTCCTGTGTTGCCACTAAATTCATCACCTACGTTAGGACGACCGATCATCTCCGTAGAAAAATAAGTAACCGATGGAACCCACATACCGAGCCCTACACCCTTGTCATTATAAATGTACGTCCAGTTTTCGGGTAAGTACATTTCAATACTGTTGGTAGTACCGTTGGTAAAAGGTGGTGATGCTAAGTCAATATCAGTTAGCGGTGCATTGGTAAAAGGTGCTAAACCCCAATAGGCCTTGCCACGAGTGAAATCGGAAGTTAGGAATCCACCTGCTATATCCTGACCTCGGCTTACGAGCGAATAGCTGTCCGTCCGATTCATCTGCAATACATTCCGCATTTCCAATACATTCCCTTTGAGCTCAACATACGTCTCGACGGTACACTCACAGGGGACATTATTAAAGGCCCATTGCATAGGAATGGTCTTAAAATAAAGCTTGTTACCCTCTACCCGCCGCTCGATCACTCGGGACCCGTTACCATAAACGTCTCCAGTCTGAATCGGATCCCAACCCATACCTGCCCAGGCAGGGTGTGGAGAAACACCATTAGGTTTGTACGTTTCCAGGGGATACGAATAATACGCATACTGCAATTGACGACCCAGGTCGAAGTTATTAATTATGCTGGTAGAGCTATTGGCAGGCGACAGATAGGTGATGGCTCCGCCATAGTCCATACTAAACCCTACTTTCATGCTTTCGCTAGTCAGATACACCATGGATGCGGGCTTTATAACGGGAGGGTTGGGAGTCCCACCTCCGGTTCCATCGCCACGTCCGCGTTCATCAACAGCATTGTTTTTCTTAGGCGAGAATAGAAAACCCAGATCGCTACAACTGGTTAAGAGGCCGCTGGCGACTACTAAAACAAGTGCGGTTTTAACATAAGAAAAAGTCTTCATAAGCGGGTTCCGAGGAATAAATCGTTTTATATAGTGAGAAGTGAAACTACACATCAAGGCCGTACTGCTGAATCAGATACTCTTTCGCAATGAGTTCGCCTTTTTCGTATAATTGATGATCAAACAGGGCTGCATGGCCACTGTTCATGCCACCCGTCCAGTCGTGCGTGGCGTACGGATCAAAGTCTACGTGCTTGACACGATAACCCGCATTACTGATCGACCAGAACCAGCCAGTGGCGGTATCCAGACCGTCAATATTTCCGAAAGCAGTAGCCGGACCCTGGGGTGTCGTGAGTGGACGGGCCAGGTCCAGATTCAACATAGCCGTGTATTCATTCAGGCGACATTCGGGAATAGGCCAGGAGCTACGACGATTCATTTCATAATCAAAATGGACCGTCCGGGCTCCGGGATGCTGACGAACTAACTCCTGTACCTCCTCCTTTGAAGGTCGGTAATCCCAGTATTTTTCACTGTTACACTTGTTGGCAAAATAGGCGGGGCAATTCCAGCATTGTCCTACTTTACCTACGCCAATGTGATCGCCGATTTCGGAGAGATAAACGCCCACCAAATCTTTTTCATAAAGCACATCATTATGCGTAACCAACAGAAATTTTTTATCGGACTTCTCCCAGGCATACTGATACCGAATCGCTCGCCGAATGAAGGGAAGTTTCATGAGCCATTCCTTTTTGAATGGATTGGTCCATAACCAGAACCAGGGCCGGTATCGAATGAGTTTATCACCCAACAGCGGGTACAAAAAGGAAAAATCAGTCCCTTGGGGTTGTTTCCGTTCTTCGATGAAATAAATCTTATCAATCCACTGTCCCGAATGCTTTAGCAAAGAAAGAAGTGTAACTGCGGTTTGATAAGGTTTGCCGTATACATTAATGGCTACATCTACGGGGGGGCGAGAGGGCATAAAGAACTGCAACTGGTTAATACGAGAACGAACCTTACCGGAAAAAGTTTGTAAAGTCCCTGTTACAAAGAAAGACTATTCCCTCCAAAGCCTCCGGCAATCAAGAAACTTTTTAGAAATTTTGGGTGCAAGTTCTTTCGTTTGCTTCCGATCCCCTAATTTTGCACGAATTTTGCCCGGCCCTTTCCGGGACCTTGATCGTTATTCGTTTGTCTGTTTTAGTAAGACCTTGAAATTCAGGCTCTACAAAATCAGCGAACTGCTAACTGATACCTGAAACAATGCCCAAAAATCCCGACATCAAATCCGTTCTGATTATTGGCTCCGGCCCCATTGTCATCGGTCAGGCCTGCGAGTTCGATTATTCTGGCTCCCAAGCGGCTCGCTCCCTCCGCGAAGAGGGTATCGAGGTTATTCTGATCAACTCCAATCCGGCTACGATCATGACAGACCCCCTCAGTGCTGATCATGTGTATCTCAAGCCATTGGAACGAAAGTCCATTATCGAGATTCTTCAGAAACACAAGGTTGACGCCGTTTTGCCGACTATGGGAGGCCAGACGGCGTTAAATTTAGCTATCGACTGCGACAAAGCCGGTATCTGGAAGAAGTACGGCGTGGAGATTATCGGTGTGGATATCAACGCCATCGAGACGACGGAGGATCGGGAGAAATTCCGGCTGAAAATGCTGGAACTGGGTGTGGGCGTTTGTAAAGGCCGCACGGCTCGCTCTTTCCTGGAAGGAAAAGAAATTGCTCAGGAAGTGGGTTTCCCGCTGGTGATCCGTCCCTCTTATACGCTGGGTGGTACGGGCGGTGGTTTCGTGAATGACCCCAAGGAATTTGACGAAATGCTGAACCGTGGTCTGCACGCCTCGCCAGTACATGAAGTGCTCGTCGAGCAGTCGATTGTGGGCTGGAAAGAATACGAGCTGGAATTACTACGCGACGGAGATGGAAACTTCATCATCGTATGTTCGATTGAGAACTTCGATCCGATGGGCGTACATACGGGCGACTCGGTAACGGTAGCTCCGGCCATGACGCTTCCCGATACGCTGTACCAGAAAATGCGGGATATGGCCATCATGATGATGAATGGCATCGGTAAGTTCGCGGGTGGCTGTAACGTACAGTTCTCTGTAAACCCTGCCAACGATGACATCATCGCCATTGAAATCAACCCCCGTGTCTCGCGTTCGTCGGCTCTGGCTTCTAAAGCTACGGGTTACCCGATTGCGAAAATTGCGGCAAAAATGGCCATTGGCTATCGTCTGCACGAGCTGATTAACCCGGTTACGGGCAGTACGTCGGCCTTCTTCGAGCCTGCTATTGACTACGTTATTGTAAAGGTGCCCCGCTGGAACTTCGACAAATTCAAAGGTTCGGATCGTCGTTTGGGTCTGCAGATGAAATCCGTAGGAGAGGCCATGGGTATCGGTCGTAACTTCCAGGAAGCCCTGCAGAAAGCCTGTCAATCGCTGGAAATCAAGCGAAATGGCATGGGAGCAGATGGCAAGGAACTGACCGATCAGGAAGCCATTCTGCACTCGCTGGCAAATCCGTCCTGGAATCGTCTCTTCCACATTTACGACGCCTTCCGACTGGGTATTTCTTTCAAGAAAATCCAGCAGCTGACCAAAATCGATCGTTGGTTCCTGTACCAGGTTGAGGATTTGGTTCGCCTGGAAAAGGAGATTGAAAAACATACGCTCGACTCCATTACGAAAGATTTACTGGAAGAAGCTAAAGTGAAAGGTTTCGCCGACCGTCAGATTGCTCACATGCTCGACTGTCTGGAAAGCCAAGTATACGAGAAGCGAAACGATCTGGGTATCAAACGCGTATTCAAATGCGTAGATACCTGTGCCGCTGAGTTTGAAGCGAAAACCCCGTACTTCTACTCGACGTTTACCAGTGGATCCGAAGCTTCGGATGAATCCATCGTAACGCCGAAGAAAAAAGTAGTTATCCTGGGCTCCGGACCCAACCGGATTGGTCAGGGTATCGAGTTCGACTACTCCTGCGTACACGGCGTACTGGCCGCGAAAGAGGCGGGTTACGAAACGATCATGATCAACTCGAACCCCGAAACGGTTTCGACGGATCCGGACATCGCCGATAAACTGTACTTCGAACCCGTATTCTGGGAGCACGTATACGATATCATTCAGCACGAAAAACCCGAAGGAGTAATCGTACAGTTGGGCGGTCAGACGGCTCTGAAACTGGCTGAGAAACTGTCCAAGTACGGTATCAAAATCATTGGTACCAGCTACGAAGCACTCGACTTAGCGGAAGACCGCGGAGCTTTCTCGAGTCTGTTACGTGATCTGGGTGTACCGTACCCCAAATTTGATACGGTTGAAACGGCCGATCACGCCGTAGAAGTAGCCCGTACGCTGGGTTATCCCTTGCTGGTTCGCCCGAGTTACGTACTGGGTGGACAATCGATGAAGATTGTCATCAACGAAGAAGAACTCGAGCAACACGTCGTAAATACACTACGCGATATTCCGGGTAACAAAATCCTGCTCGATCACTTCCTGGAGAATGCCATCGAAGCGGAATCGGATTCGATCTGTGACGGAGAAAATGTGCACATCATTGGTATTATGGAGCACATCGAACCAGCCGGTATTCACTCCGGTGATTCGCACGCGGTACTGCCAACGTTCGATTTGAGCGAAAACGTACTCCAGCAAATTGAAGAGTATACCAAGAAAATTGCCGTAGCTCTACGCACGAAAGGTCTGCTCAATATTCAGTTCGCCATCAAGGATGAAAAAGTATACGTAATCGAAGCCAATCCCCGGGCTTCCCGTACGGTACCGTTCATCTGTAAAGCGTACCAGGAGCCTTACGTAAACTACGCAACCAAGGTAATGCTGGGTGATAAGAAGGTAACGGACTTTAATTTCAACCCCGTCAAAAACGGATACGCGATTAAAATCCCGGTATTCTCTTTCAACAAATTCCCCGGAGTAAACAAGGAGCTGGGACCTGAAATGAAATCGACGGGTGAAGCCATTTACTTCATTGAAGATCTTACGGACGAAGTATTCCAGCAGATTTACGGTGAACGGAATCTGTATCTGAGTCGCTAGGTTCTAGAGAAATAATTACTAGCCCCGCTTATTTTTAAGCGGGGCTTTTTTATGGGCTGAATTACTGATTATTAATGCATTAAAAGAAAAGAATCGGTATATAAATCCAGGCGTTGATCAAGAATGGGGCCGTTCGGCTACACTGTTACCTTTAGTCAATCGGGTACGGAATTTTAACATTCAAGAGCGATACTATTTTATCCACAACCGTCTGATCGGTTAAAACGCTCACTTGTATGCCTTATGTAGAAACTGCTCCCGACGTTCAACTTTACTTTGAAGACTGGGGACAAGGACAACCCGTAGTATTCCTGCACGGTTGGCCGCTAAACCATAAAATGTTTGAATATCAGGTAAATCAGCTGGGGAACCATTACCGCTGTATCCTGATCGACCGTCGGGGTTTTGGTATGTCCGACAAGCCTTGGGAAGGCTACGACTATGATACCCTAGCGGATGATCTCAATGCGGTATTTGAAGCCCTGGATTTGCAGGATATTACCTTAGTAGGCTTTTCGCAGGGTGGTGGCGAAGCCATCCGCTATATGTCCCGGTACCAGGGTGCTCGGGTATCGAAACTAGTTCTGTTGGGAGCTGCGGCTCCGCATATGCTGAAGACCGACGATTTTCCCGATGGAATCGACAAGAGTATGTTCGATGAAATGATCGAAAACTCTTTACAGGATCGGGCCGCCTTTATCGAAGACTTCTCGAAGAAATTCTTCGGTGTAAGTCTGTTGAACAATCCGGTTAGTAGCAAACTGGCTGACTGGTTCCATGGACTAGCAATGCAGGCTTCACCTAAAGCGACGGTTGATAATATATTGACGTTTAGTCAGGCCGACTTACGGGCTGATCTGGCTAGCATTCAGGTGCCAACCTTAATTATTCACGGTACTAGCGATCAGGTGGTACCCTACGAAATTTCCGGCCAGCTGCTGGCAGAAAATATTGCTGGATCGCAACTGGTTCCTTACGAAGGTGCTCCGCACGGATTTTTCTATACGGAGTGGCCTCGCCTGAACCAGGATCTACTCGATTTCCTGGCAGTTCCGGTCGTAACTTCCAGTACAGTACCCAGCGGTACTACCTGGTAAGTAAGTCAACGTAATTGATATACAAAAAGCGGACGCATGGAAGTGCGTCCGCTTTTTGTATGGATAGTAGCGAACAAAAACTCCGGCTAGATCATCTAGCCGGAGTTTTATTCAGGACAACTTGTATTATTTAATGAACGCTCCAGCCAAGGCTAATACTGCCTTTTCATCCAAGGGTTCATCGAACGCTTCGGAAGCTGAGTTAGCTGTTTGACCTGGTAAGCCAAGAATGGATACGCCCGCCTGGGTAGTTACCTCTTCACCTGCGTATACCGCTGCTACGGCTCCACCACTGTTACTGCCTTGAATCCAGCCTTTATCGCCGCGAAGAGCACGTACCATAGCTGCGTGACGAGCTTCAACCGAGTGGATCTGGAGAGCTACCGTAAGGTAATCCGTTTGTTTAAGAACACCCGCCTGACCTTTGTAAGCCCGAACGCCTAAATCTTCAAACGACTGCGAATACGTTAAGAAGTTCTGATAGCTATCGAAAGCAGGACCAAAGTCAAACATGGGAGAGGCAATAGAATTGCTAGCCAATGCCCCTTGCAACAACTTCACGTGAGCATCTTCGTGTTTACCGATCTGAGCGAAAATAGCCCGATCCGTACTTGGAATAAGACCAGATTTCTCCAAGCCCATTTTGTAAAAAGCCGCTTCGAGGTACTCCAGCGTTAAGGCATACTTGAGTACTTCCGTAGCATTAGGTAAAGCGGCGTATGCCTTATTTACTACTGAACTGAAGAAAGTGGGCAAAGCAGCCAGTGCTGTAGCTTTAGCTCCAAATTTCAGTACGTGACGACGGTTATAGAAGGAAAAGCGATCCGCAGCTTCTGCGTCAACTTTTTCAATGTTCGAAAAGATATCGAATAAATTCATAGTAATCGAAAGTTTGAGAACTTACTAAGGAAGATATTTAGCAGTAAAAGCCGTTTTGATAAAGCCACCGTCCGTAACGATTTTCAAAACTTGTGAAGGCAGTAATGCCTTGTCCAAGCCCGTGGCTGGATCTACTTCCATATCACTGGCAAAAGCTGCCGTTTTAGGGGCAATCATATTGCTGATGATAGCAGCGTGACGAGCTTCAACCGAAACAATTTTACCCGCTAAGAGTAAGTAATCAACGTTTTCGATGTATTTACCAGCTCCATTGTAAGCAGCAACGCCTAGGTCTTCAAATGTCTTCGCTAGGGTGAGAACTTTCGCACTCGTAGAAAAAAGATCGTCTGGAAGATTGACTTCAAGCGTAGGTAGCACCTTGGACATGTCGCCTTTCACGGCCGCCGTAATTGCCGCTTTGAAGAAATCGCGGTGGGCTACTTCATGAAGTTTCAAATCATTGAACACCATCTGCTCTTGCGAAGAGAAACGACTCATTACTGCCGGACTAGCTACAATTTTCGTATAAAAAGCCGCTTCCAATTGTTCCAGAGCATAGGCGTAATTCAAGGCTCCTAAATCGCCCTGACCCAGATCAAATACGCCAGCTGGGGGCTCACCATTGTGATCAGTACAGGCCGCAGCAAATAAACCTACAGCCGCCGCAGAAGTGATACCCGCCGACTTCAAAAAAGTACGACGACCCACAGCTGCCTTACGCTCCGAAGGACTCCCTTCCGATTGAGCAGAGGTAACAGAAGAACGATTCATAAATTATTATTGAAAAAGGATTAGTAAATAAGTTCAACTCGGGTTGAATACTAAAAACACACAAGTAATAACTAAAAAAATAATAAGCAAACTAAAAAATTAACAAATGGTAATATATCCTATACATACGCAGAGATCAAGATTTGGGTTTAAAGAAAATTGATTTTTGTTAATATTTTTACAAATCGGAAAGAAAGTAGTAATTAGCTGCGAACAGATATAAGGTATTTACTCCACAAAAAGTACGAGAAGAGTGAATAGAGGCGGCTAACAACATGAGAATAAGTTACAAGGTATTGGGTGAACTCTGACGATAACTGGCTTAGTAAAAAATCATACCAAACATCAATCAAGGTTGCAAGACCCTAATTTTAGGGGACTGGGCATTATTTTCCTTGTTTCACACCCGTCCAAGTTTTCGATACGGACAAGAAAGCCCCAAATGTGGACGGGTACAAATCACCAGTATCATAGGCAAGTCGAGTCGCTACGGAGAAACCTTTTAACCAGTTTGGATGCGTGGATAAGCCTAACAATGAGGAGAATTGCGGGAGTGTACGCGGGAAGGGCAATGAAAAAGTCCCTTTGTTGAGACTGTAGGTGAAACGAGCCTGAAAATTAAGTTTTTCGAACAAACTTCCTTGTCCAGCCAAATGGAAAGCATTGACCCGATTATTCGGGAAGAAAAACTGTACGTTCGTTAGCTTTCCATTCAATAGTTCTGAACGAACGGGCAGTAAGGGTGTTCCAATTGCCCGGTCATAATACGACCAGCCCTTTATGTATTGGGAATGGTTGAAGTAATTATCGCCTCCCTGAAATCGGGCCGTGATGTCGAAGGTTGAGCCCGCCTGATTGGTAGTAGTTAGATATTCAAAAAGGAGCTTGCTAAGTTTTACACGCCGGGAACTGGTAGGAAGTGACCAGCTAAAGCCATGCAGTCCATCAAATCCATTCAGGAATAAAAGGCCTGACAGGTCTTCAAATAGATGTTGATGGTACCACAGGAAGGACTGGCCATTGCCTTTTATTGATACGGCAAAGTCATAGTTCCCTAGGTGATTACCCACGCGATTTTCGCCGTCAAAACCCGTAAAGCGGTCATTATTACGTTCGCTGGAAAGCTGACCTAATAGAATACCACGAATAAAATCTCCCGGATTGGTAGTCAGATGCCCGTTCACTGCAAAAGGCGACGAACGCAGATAGTCGGCATGGCCACCCCATTGAACCATGTGATTGATTCCTACGTACACCGCCACCCGACCCGAAGGTTTCCCAAAACGGCCATGCAATGATTTGTAATGTAGATAGGCTCCCTGAATATACGGAACATTGAACCAGCCATGAGCCAGCGTGCCGCGTAGTGCCACGAAATTGCGAAGAAATTTCAGCGGAATAAATCCCGCCGTACCAATTTGAATCTTAGGAATGGGCAGGGCATTACCCGACCAGGCTACTGAACCTGAAGTGAGTGTAGTATCCGTAATACCGATGAATTCCCGGCGACGTCCTCCCCAGAGTTCTACCTTTCCGTAACGGAGTTTTAAGTAAGCTTCAGGAAGTAAAAACTTTTGTTGCGTACTACTGATGAGTGCTCCTTCAATGCCCATACCCCAATCCAGTTTCCGCCGATTATGGCGGGTAGAATCTGGCAATGGCGTAGCGAAATCAACCGAAAGCCCCGCCCGAATAAGTCCCGCGGGTGCGTCGAGTGGGATTAAACCATATTGATTAGCCCGTAGCCAAAAAGGCGATTGATCGGCTCCGGATACAAGTCCACTAGCTTCGGCCTGCAAGGTGTAGGGTTTGACCAGTTGACCCCAGGCAGTACTGGGAAGTAGCCCTACCAGCATGGCTAGACCGTAAGCTCCGAAAAAAAACCGTAACGTGGTCCGGCAAAGAGGCATGAATGAGCGACAAACAGGTGTGGAATTGGACAGAAGCGGTAAAAGTAACAGTACAAACTAGGATCGTAGATGAGTTGTTTATAAATTTTACGTGAAGTCTTTTGAGCCTAGCCGCTATTTTTGTGATTCATCGACTGATCGCCCTTCATGAGTCAGCTTCTGGAAATCGCCAAACGGTTAAATGCTCTCGCTCAGGCGGGCCTGACGTATTCACCCAATCCCTACGACTTAGAACGTTTCGAAGAAATTCGGGAGATTAGCGTAGAACTGCTTCACACGCTGACGGACGAGCCCATCGAAAAGATTGCTCCCCTGTTTGCTAGCGGTGCTGGCGAGTACCCAACACCCAAAGTAGATATTCGGGCGGTCATCTTTCGGGGGGAGGAGGAGGTACTGATGGTGCAGGAGAAAATTGACAGCCTTCGCTGGACGTTGCCGGGTGGTTGGGCCGACGTCGGGTATACACCCACGGAAGTAGCCGTGAAGGAAACGCAGGAGGAAACCGGATTGCAAGTACGACCCGTACGCTTGCTGGCCGTACTCGATAAGCGACAGCACCCGCATCCACCGCAGCCTTGGTACGTGTATAAGTTTTTCATCCGCTGTGAAACCGTTGGTGGTGAGATTACGGCCGATGGTCACGATATTGGACAGGTACGCTGGGTGCATCGAACGGAAATTCCCGAGCTTCCGTTATCAGAGGACCGGGTAACAGCCTCGCAACTCGAAATGCTGTTTAACTTTGTAACAAATCCGGATGCTCCCGTGTTGTGTGATTAAGCTTTAGAACCCTATGATATTCAAGATATTATTAGTTGTAATGGCCATTGGCTTTATTTTCCCCCGCATTGTTCGCTGGGTATTCCGTCTGTTTCTGAAAGATCAGTTTTCCCGGGTAGAACGGGAGTTCCGCCAGGAAAAAGCACAGAATCGGCAACGCGAAGGAAAAGTAAATGTTGATTATGCTCCGCCCCAAAAGGAAGGCTATAAAGGCGGCGATTATATTGATTACGAGGAAGTGAAAGAGTAAGTATGATGACAGCCCAAGTACTCTTTCGGCACATTTCCGAAACGCTTGCTAACGTATACGATTCTAATGAAGCCAAATCCATCGCGTATTTGGTGCTGGAAACGCGGTATGGCCTCAGCCGAACGGCCGTAATTCTTGATACACCATTAGCCACGGATGTGGCGGAGATAACGCCTCTCCTGGAACGTTTAAAAAATCAGGAACCCGTACAGTACGTGCTGGGAGAAGCTGATTTTTACGGCCGTACGTTCGCAGTAACTCCAGCCGTACTCATTCCCCGACCCGAAACCGAAGAATTGGTACATTGGGTACTACAGGAACTGAAAGGAACGACTACCCCTGACTTACTTGACATAGGTACCGGAAGCGGCTGCATTGCTCTCACGCTGGCAGCTGAACGCCCGGACGCCCGTGTAACGGCTCTGGATATTTCAGAGGAAGCGTTGACCGTTGCCCGAAACAATGCCCAACGTTTGGGAGTAACTGTCGAGTTTATTCAAAAAAATGCCCTGATTTCTCAGGACTTACCGGCTCAACGATACACCGCCATCGTATCCAATCCGCCGTACGTGAAACAGGCTGAAGCCGCCAGCATGCTTCCCCATGTACTCAATCACGAGCCTCATCTGGCCTTGTTCGTAGCCGATCGCGATCCCCTGATTTTTTACCGGGCTATTGCTCAGTACGCCAGCACACATTTGCTGGAAAACGGCTTTTGTGCGGTTGAAATCAATCAGGCCCTAGGGCGAGAGACGGCGGCAGAATTCAGTAAAGCTGGCTTTGACCACGTGGAGATTAGAACGGATCTTTCGGGACGGGATCGGATGATTCTGGCCCGTAAATAATGAACGAAGATTGTCCGTCTACGGATTCCGCCCTATTTTCGATCCCCGGTTCTAGCGGACCACTTACGAACTAAAAACTGTTTTTCCGGAAGCTAGCCTTGTTTCCGTAACATGCATATTATGGCTGATCTACAGCACGCCCGAAAAATCAAACAGATGTTTACCGAAATGAGCAAAGTCGTAGTCGGACAGGAACGGCTGCTCAATCGTTTACTGATTGGCTTATTTACGGGAGGGCATGTCTTACTGGAAGGAGTTCCGGGTTTGGCAAAAACCCTTACGATCAATACGTTGGCAAAAGTACTGGATCTGGACTTCCACCGAATTCAGTTTACGCCGGATCTGCTTCCCGCTGATTTAGTCGGAACCATGATTTTTGACCGAAAGATGGACGATTTCCGGGTACGGAAAGGACCCGTATTCGCCAATTTGATCCTAGCCGATGAGGTAAACCGGGCTCCGGCCAAGGTACAATCGGCCTTGCTGGAAGCCATGCAGGAAAAACAGGTAACGATTGGTGATCAAACGTTTCCACTGGATAAGCCCTTTTTCGTGATGGCGACGCAAAACCCGGTCGAGCAGGAAGGAACCTATCCCTTGCCCGAAGCTCAGGTAGACCGGTTCATGATGAAAGTCTTCGTGGATTATCTTGATAAGCAGGATGAACTGGAAGTCATGCGTCGGATGACGAATATGGAAGCCGTCTATGAAGTGAAACCCATTCTAAGTCGGGACGAAATTTTCGAGATTCGCAAGGAAATCAATCAGATTGCCATTTCTGAAACGCTCGAACACTACATCATTGAGTTGGTATTCGCGACGCGTCGTCCGTTAACGTACGGTCTGAAAGAAGAGGCCCGGTACATTCAGTTTGGAGCTTCACCCCGGGCCAGCATCGCCCTGAACCTTGGGGCCAAAGTGCTGGCGTATTTCAATGAGCGGGATTACGTATTACCCGAAGACATTAAGGAAATAGCTCCCGACGTACTCAATCACCGGGTATTGCTCAACTACGAGGCCGAAGCTGACGGCATTACCAGTCTGCAAGTAATCGATTCTATTTTACGAAGAGTCGCTATCGGACGGTAGATAGAGCTATTGGTTGATGGTTGTGAGTTGATCGTTTTTGCAAGGAGTCAAATAGACTCTGAAAAGCAGAAATAGTAGCCCTAACAACGATCAACCAACAACCATCAACTAGAAATCTACTTACTAATTTCCAACATCGCTTTCACGGCTTTCAATGCTTTCACCCGCGTTTCTTCCGGAACGTGAATTTCTGGCATTTCGTAGTACATGCAGTTGTACAGTTTTTCAACGGTATTCATTTTCATGTAGGGACACTCGGAGCAGGCACAGAAATTCTGTTCATTGGCCGGAGCGGGAATGATCAGCTTATCCGGATTAGCCAGCTTCATTTTGTGCATAATTCCGGCTTCCGTTGCTACAATAAATTCCTTGTTCGGGGACGTCTGCACATACGCTAGCAGACCCGTGGTACTGCCCACGTAGTCGGCTTCTATCAAAATATCTTCCTTACATTCGGGGTGGGCTACCAGTAAAGCATTCGGGTGCTCGGCCCGTAGTTTGGCCAGTTTTTCCCGCGAAATGTCAATGTGAACGATACAGGCACCATCCCATAAAATCAGATCCCGACCCGTTTTCTTGGCTACGAAACGACCCAAATTGGCATCAGGAGCAAAGATGATCTGGCGATCTGCGGGAATGGATTCGACGACTTTCAAGGCATTTGATGAAGTACAGATTATGTCCGTCATCGCCTTGATGTCTGCCGTGCAATTGATATAGCTTACTACAACAGCATCCGGATATTGAGCTTTAAAGGCCGCAAAATCTTCTTTCGGAGCCGAATCGGCCAGCGAACAACCCGCATTGAAATCCGGGATAACTACCTTCTTGTTTGGATTCAGGATTTTAGCAGTTTCGCCCATGAAGTGAACGCCGCAAAAAACAATCATATCCGCCGTAGTCTGTTCGGCTGCCTGAGCTAAACCCAGACTATCGCCTACGAAATCGGCCAGATCCTGAATTTCGCCATCCACGTAATAGTGAGCCAGAATAACCGCATTCTTCTCCTTTTTCATGCGAAGAATCTCGGCCTTTAAATCAACATTCTTGGGTACAGAGCGACTGATATAGCCAATACGTTTGACTTCCTCTTCAGTGCTCATGGGGAATACAGCAGGCATAAATTTCCTTGGGTTTAGAGTTTGGTGTTTTAGGTTTAGCGTTTTGAGTAAATGATCATCGACTTAAAATGCTAAACCCAAATACCAAACTCAACTTATTTTCTCGTTGTTACCAGGCCTTTAAACTAAGGTCTAAACTCTTCACCTGATGGGTTAGAGCACCTACCGATACAAAATCGACGCCACATTCAGCGTAGGTGCGGATAGTTTGCTCATTGATCCCACCCGAGGCTTCCGTAGGGTATTTTTTATTCACGCGGCGAACGGCTTCCCGCATATTATCAAAGCTAAAATTATCCAGCATCACGCGGTGCAGCGATTGGGTTTCACCGACCCGCAGTACTTCGTCCAGTTCCGCCAGATTGCGTACTTCAATCTCAATTTGCAGGTCTCTGCCGGTTTCTTTCAGGTACGCATTCGCTTTCGTGAGAGCGGCTTCGATTCCACCGGCATAATCCACGTGATTGTCTTTAATGAGAATCATGTCGTACAAAGCATAGCGGTGATTGACGGCTCCGCCGATCCGCGTGGCCCATTTTTCGCAAATGCGGAAATTAGGCGTAGTTTTTCGCGTATCCAGCAATTTGCAGGGCAGATCAACAATCAGGTTAGCCAGACTACGGGTGTAAGTCGCAATACCACTCATCCGCTGCATGCAGTTTAGTACCAAGCGTTCCGCTTTCAGAATCGACTGCGAACTACCTTCAACGGTCAGAGCGATGTCTCCCTTCTGAATCGGCGTACCCTCCTGAAGCAATACCTCTACCTTCAATTCCGGATCTACTTCCGTAAAAATAAGTTGTGCCAGTTCGACTCCGGCGAGAATACCCGTGTCCTTCACTAGCAAACGGGCCCGGCCCATGGCAAAGGGTGGAATGGTCGCCAGAGAAGTATGATCGCCGTCGCCTACGTCTTCCTGCAAAGCCAGGCGTATGAATTCGTGAATGTCTTGTCCGTACATATAAAAAAGAGCTTCCCAGAGGCTGGTTTAGTAAGCGAAAATAATACATTTCCTCGGGTGAATGGTCCTTAGCTTCACGCAACCTATCAGAAGGGTTGGGCCTTTTGATGAGATTATGTATATTGGAAAGCCTCTATTCAAACCGTTTTTCGGAAAACATATGATTAACAATGGACCTTTATTAACTGTTCAATCCAAGCGTCACTGGCTTTATTTCTGGGGAAATCTCGTAGCTATGGTATTGTTCTGTTTAGGTGCAGGCATTGCCTGTTCTTACTCTTTTTTTAGTCACTACGGGCTGCAAAAAACGACTACGGGTGAGCAGTTCTCGATGCTGTTTGGGATCGGTTTAATTATTACTTCCTTCTACGGAGCCTGGTCATTCTGGGAACAGGCCCCGAGGATCGTTCTGGATACTGAAAAACTAATCTACAACGATACAGAAATATTTTACTGGGAAGATCTGGAACGACTGGAATTAACCGGCAAGCATCATTCCAAACTTCTATGGGCCACGGGTGAGGGCGTACAGATGTTATTTAAGGGAAATGTCAAACGCGTCTTTTTCGATCATATGTACCAGAATAGCTGGTTAATGAAGCTCTTTCTGGAACAGATCGTACAGCAGGGCCAAGCACGCATTACTTTGCCTCAAGTAACTGTCCTGGAATACAGCACGAGTAAAGCCACCTATTATCAAGGGAGTGTATGGCGGGCTATGCCCTTTTACCTCTTCCTCTTCATAAACGTTATGTTTTTTGTACCAATACTCAACCCAATTAACCGGGAACCTATGTATTTCCTTGGTTGTGGTGTTGTAGCCCTTTTGCTCTGGCGTGGAGTAACATCTAGTTTACACTATATAGGTCTATCAGAAACCGAACTCATTATTAAAAACCGTTTGTGGCCTGGGTATCAAAAAGTATTTCTTCTGGAGCAACTACGGGAAGTGGCTTATGAATCCAAGGGAAAAGGTTTTACCGCTCTGACAGTGATTCGAAAGGATTTCAAAACCCATTCTTTCATTGCCGATGGGCTTAGTAACCGGGAATGGTTGGCCTTACGCGACCGACTTCGGGCCAAAGATCTACGGGTACGGAATGAACTGGGAATTCGGGTAAGAAACGCCGTTAGTAAGACAGTAAAATAGAGACCCATGGAAAGGTTAACTTTATTTGCAGTTAAACGAGCCTCGTGTCTCACCCTAAACGGGCGTCTATCTATCCTTAATGAGCAATACTAGTAGAAATACTACTCGAATAGAATCCATCGAATGGTTACGCGGCATTGCCTCCTTAGGTATATGTATTGTACATATCTTTTTCACGCTGAATTACTTTGATAGCCAGGACGTTTTTTACCAACGCTACTTCCGTTATTTTCAGGAAATGGGACGATTTTGGGTACCCATGTTTTTCGTCATCTCAGGATTTATTATCACGTATTCACTGGATAAGAAGAGTTATTCCTTAAAAGCGTATCCGGTTTTCTGGATTCGTCGGATCCTCCGAATCCAGATTCCCTATATCGCTTCGTTGGTAATAGCCGTCGGCAGTTTATATATCTATTCAGTCATTTCAGCTACAGAAACGCCGTCATTTAGTCCCAAAAACTTGTTTCTGAATGCGGTTTACGGCAATGTTTTTCTGGACAGTCCCTGGATTAACCCCGTAGCCTGGACTCTATTTATTGAAATTCAGTTTTATACCCTAATCGGTCTGATTGTTCCTTTTATACGGGGAAACAAAGTAATACATACCCTTGCTCTATGGCTGGTCTTATTAACTTGTCTACGTTTCACCGCGTATGAGGGAACCGAACGATTTCTGCCCTTCTACTTTGATGTATTTATGGCGGGTATCTTAAGTTTCAAACGATACAGGGGCTTAATCTCTCGCTCTTCTTTTGCTATACAGATGGGTATAGTCCTCGCTCTTATCGCAATAATTCACGGCAAAGCCTATGCACTGGCATCTACCCTGGCAATACTAGTCATCTTAACAAATTACCAGATACCCTTGAAGAGCCTGTACCGATTAGGGCAACTATCTTATTCTCTGTATCTGATTCACTGGACGCTGGGTGTGGAGATTCTTCGCAACTGGTTTACACTAACCTATCCTGCCTCTGGCCCAGTACTGAAAAGTCTGGCCGGAATAGGGATTCTGGGTGTTTGCCTCACTTTCGCTGCCTTGTTTTATCAGTGCATTGAAAAACCGGCCATGGCTTTAGCCAGAAGAGTAGTACTATAGGCTATTGAGCAATGGTCTTTCCTTTTTTCGGAAAAGAAAATAAGGTCTACGGCTGACATAGCTATTCTTTTTTCTGGAAAGGCAAACATTTTCCCAAGTAATCCGTTGAAGACCGTTTGTCTTTCCAAAAAAATTGCTATTTTCGTCCCCGCAAATGAAAAGTCCACGTTCCATAGCACGGTTATTCAGCTTGTTTCTGGCAAGTGTGTTGCTGATTGCTTCGGTAGCAGTGAAAGGAGTGTCGGCCAGGCCTTTGCCGCTTCCTGCCGCTCCGACTGAAAAATCAGGTCATACGTCCGGTACGCCGAAAGCCACCGTTCAG
>NZ_JBMDWJ010000236.1:0-3082 GCF_048595215.1 Siphonobacter sp. | reverse complement strand
AGTAAGGAATAGAAATTTCCGGAAGGCGTCTTACCCAGCGAATCGGGCATGGCTTCATTACTACCAATCCAGTTCACATAGACGTTCCAGTTCGTTGCCGGCGAGAAAAAGAACTGTGAAATAATAGCTTTGGCCTTATTGTTATCGTTGAGGTTATCAATGTTATTTACTACCCCTGCCATCAAATACGCCCGATCGCTAAAGGAATATTGAGCTTTGGCTCCAATATGGTAGAAAGGACCATTATTGAAGAGATTCGAAAGCGAGTAGTTATAGTTGACCGGAGCATCAATGACTTCGTACCCGATGTGTGTACCAAACTGACCAGCCGTCACCGAAAATTTACTGGAGAATTTATAGGTTAAATACGCTTGTTTGATGGCGAGTGAAGTGGATCCTGCTCCGAGTGGCCCTACATAATTACCATAGTTACCAAGATCGGCATTGGGTCCAAACGTCAGGTCAGCTACGGCATCAATCTTATCATTCGTGTAGGCGACTTTGGTTTGAATCAAACCCAGCGAAAACTGACCCGACTTCTGATCGAAAGCCCGGGCATTACCTGGGGTCATTACCGACGGTACATCAGAGCTAGGGCCGGATGTACCTAAGTTACTACGGGAGGCGGGGTTATTAAAGTTGAACATGTAATAGGTGTCCAGATAGCCCGAAAACGTAATTTTTCCTTCCTCTTTCTTCTCTTTTTTCTCCTGCTCTTCGGTGGGTTTCTTTTCGTCAGTGGGTGGCGTCGAATTCGATTGGGTTTTGGCTTTGGGCTTATCCGTGTAATCCGGATAAACTTCAGCAAATACAGGATTTAAGCAAAACAAAGAAAAAACTGAAATTACGGCCTTTTTCATTATATAATTCTGTTTACATGTTAGGTAAAGAATGGTCTGAAAACGATTCAAATATTCATTCAAAATCAATAACACGCAAATTATAAGTTCAAATATAAAGCATTTACAGAATAAAATTTAAATATTCTTTAATTCTTAATATAAAAAATTGTTAGCTTACTATACATAGATCAAATAGTATGTAAACATATTATTTTGATTGTAAGTTAATTTACAAAATATTTTAAAAATTGACCTATGTTAGGCTCTCCCCGGATAGTGCAAAAAAAAGAACGACTGTCTGGCCGTTCTTTTTTCAATATTCTGGAAGTATATAGCGAAGAGCTATGGTGAGCCAGGACTTAGGCCCATTAAAAAAACCGTCTTCTCAGAAGACGGTTTTGTATTACTACCTGTATGCTTGTCTATTCGTTATGCAGCCATGATTTTTTGGCCATAAGCGTATCCTCATCCTCTTCATTATCGGGATCAGGCACGCAGCAATCTACCGGACATACCGCTGCACACTGAGGCTCTTCGTGGAAGCCGATGCACTCTGTACACTTATCCGTAACGATATAGTAAAATTCTTCAGAAAAGGGAGTCTGAGTTTCTTTTGCACTCATCACGGTCCCGTCGCCTAATTCGACGTCCACCAAAGCAGTACCTCCCGCAAACGTCCACGAAACCCCGCCTTCGTAAATAGCAGTATTGGGGCATTCGGGTTCGCAGGCACCACAATTGATGCACTCGTCGGTAATCATGATGGCCATGTCAGTCGCGTTTAGTAATTTCGTAGCCTATTAATCCAATCGGGTTACAAATGTAACTAAATAAAGTTCGGGTCTCAAAAAAAACTCGACAAACCGGCTCGGTTATCACTTATTGAAGATAAAATATGCAATTATCGGATCGAATACAGGCGTTTGTCCAACTGGGAAATTGGCTTAGCAGCGAGAGCGGCAAACAGGAACAGCAGGAATGGGCCGAAATCGCGTATCGTAAAAACGGCTGGTTTATTCCGGAACTGGTTGTGAAGAGTTTACAGGAATTAGCTCAGCACTTTCTTACGTATGAGCATCTGACTGCCTGGGCGGATCGCTACCCTGCGTTGGCACAGGAGCGTACCCCCCGTAAAGTTGGATTGATTCTGGCGGGGAATATTCCCGCCGTTGGTTTTCATGATATTCTCTGTGTACTTATTGCCGGGCATCATGCGTACCTGAAGCCCAGTTCACAGGATGAAATTCTGATCCGGGCCTTACTGAAAAAACTGGTAGAATTTGAACCACGGTTGGCCAATTACCTGACGTACACAGAATTGATGAAAGAAATCGACGCCATTATCGCGACGGGTTCTGACAATTCTGCCCGTCACTTCCATTACTACTTTGCCCACAAACCACACCTGATTCGCAAAAACCGTACGTCCGTAGCGGTGCTTTCGGGTAATGAAACGTCCGAAGAACTACTAGGTTTGGGCCGTGACATCCTGACCTATTACGGACTCGGCTGCCGGAATGTTTCGAAAGTATACGTGCCGAACGAATACGATTTCACGCCTTTCTTTGAGGCAATCGCCTCCCTGGAAACCGTCACCAACAACCATAAGTACGTTCATAATTACGATTACAATCGTTCCATTTACCTGGTGAACCGCGTGCCCTTCCTCGACAACGGCTTTTTGTCCGTTACCGCAAGTGATACCTTGGTCTCTCCTATTTCGGTTTTGTTTTACGAACGCTATGGTACCCTTGCCGAGGTTGAGGCCAAACTTGCGGAGCAATCGGAGAAGATTCAGTGCGTGGTCGGTACTACGATTCCAGCTAGTATTCCTTTCGGTCAAACCCAATCGCCCGAACTTTGGGATTACGCCGACGGCGTGGATACCCTTCAATTTTTGATTGAGCTGCCCTAGCCTAATCGTTACTTCCATCCAGTTCGACGCTTCCGAAAACGGCCTGTTTTCGGAAGCGTTTTTTTATAAGTTGGTTCGCACCCGGAACGCCAGTCCTTTGTACTGCCCATTCTGAAAGGTACCCAGTACTTCCGCTCCGAACACCTTCAGAATACCCCCAAACCCGTAACCAATTTCTATATGATTGACTTCTTTAGTATGGAGGAAATGAACCTGTAAGCTTTCCTTGATTCCGTATAATCGAAGGGGTGTGATTTGGGTAAGTAGAAACTTCCGGAATTCGTACAATCCATGAGCCTCAAGATAGCGGTTGGCTGTACTGAAT
>NZ_JBMDWJ010000235.1:0-3151 GCF_048595215.1 Siphonobacter sp. | reverse complement strand
TTAATGGCCTGACACTCGCTCTGTTGGGCGGTCTTGTGCTGAGCTGCAATCAAAAGCCCGAGCAACAGACCCAAAACGTTCCCCAGGCCGATTCTACCCATTGTCTGGCCAAGGAGGTAACCACTCAAACGACCGAAGTAAAAGCGACGACGCCCATTCAGAAGATTTCACTGACGGGAAAAGTCAATTACAATCCCGACAAGGTTGTTCGGTTTGTACCGCTCATCGATGGTGTGGTGAGTAAAGTCAACTTTACGCTGGGGGACTACGTGAAGAAAGGCCAGGTCATGCTCGAACTACGCAGCTCGGAACTAACTAACCTGAGTACAGATCTGAAAACGGCTCAGGCCAACCTGCGAACCGCCGAACGGAACTTGGCTTCGGTCAAGGAAATGTACGAAGATAAACTGGCTACGGAAAAAGAGCTGGTCGTGGCCGAAAGCGAAGTAGATGTGGCCAAGCAAGGCATCATCAAAGCTCAGGAAACGCTAAACCTGTACGGCGGTAGTCTGGAAAAAGGGGTACTCGTCGTCAAAGCTGCCAGTAACGGCTATGTCGTGGAGAAAAACATCGTTGTCGGGCAACAGGTGGAAGCGGGTGCCGATGCCCTGTTTACCATTTCTGACCTGAAACAGGTGTGGGTTACGGCAAACATCTACACGGGGCAGTTGGGACAGGTGAAAGAAGGAATGCCCGTCGAGATTACCACAACGGCGTACCCCAATACTGTTTTCCACGGAAAGATCAGTCGTTTTTCCAATGTCTTCGATCCGAACGAACGCGTTCTGAAAGCTCAGATTTTCCTGGATAATCCCGGTTTGCTGCTGAAGCCCGAAATGTTTGTCATTATCCGCGTACAAAAAACGGGTAACGAAACGACGCTGGCCGTTCCTACGCAAGCCGTCGTGTTCGATGAAGACCGCTATTTCGTCGTAAAGTACCAGGACGAATGCAATCTCGAGCTGGTTAACCTGACGCCCCTCTTCCAGAATGGTGACTCCACGTACTTCCACGGAGGCGTACGGGTAGGAGATAAAATTCTGACTAAAAATCAATTGCTGGTTTATAATCAGTTGAAGCAAACTAAAGCCGCACACTGAGTCTGTTATGTCCAAATTTGTCGAAAAGATTGTAGCCTTTTCCCTGAGAAACCACATTCTGGTCTTTTTTATGACCTTTTTGCTGGTGGGTGCCGGGATTATCAGCTACATGAACACGCCCATAGAAGCCTTTCCAGACGTCACCAACACCCGGGTTCGAATCATTACCCAGTGGTCCGGTCGGAGTGCGGAAGAGGTAGAGAAATTTATTACGTTGCCCATCACCCGGGAGATGAATACGATCCCGAAGAAGACCGAAGTACGTTCGGTTTCGCTGTTTGGGCTGTCGGTGGTAACCGTACTGTTTGACGAGAAGGTCGATGACTTTTACGCCCAGCAGTACGCTTCCAATCGGATCAATAATGTGAATATGCCCGAGGGAGCGGATGCGGAAATTGAACCGCCCGCCGGTGCGACGGGGGAAATTTTCCGGTACGTACTCAAGGGTGACCTGCCGATTCGGGAATTATCTGCTCTCCAGGAGTGGGTGGTTGAACGGGAGCTGGTAGGGGTACCCGGCGTGGCTCAGGTGGTCAGCTTTGGCGGGGAAGAAAAAATCTACGAAATACAGGTAGACCCGGTTGAACTGGCCAACTACAACCTGACGTCCCTGGATGTTTTTGAAGCCGTTTCCAAAAGTAACATCAACGTCGGTGGCGATGTCATTACCAAGGGCAGCCAAGCCTATGCGGTACGCGGCGTGGGTTTACTGGAAAGTACGGCCGACATCGAAAATATCCTGATTGAGAACGTCAACGGTACGCCCGTAACCGTAGGGAACGTCGCCAAGGTAAACATTACGGCGAAACCCCGGTTGGGTCAGGTCGGTTTGCAGGACGAAGATGATCTGGTAGAAGGGATTGTGATTATGCTACGGGGTGAAAATCCAAGTGCCGTCATTGATAACCTGAAGCTGAAAATTGATGACCTCAACAACCGGATTCTTCCTAAGGGCGTAAAAATCGAACCGTTCCACGACCGTTCCGAACTGGTCACCACAACGGTGGATACGGTAACGCACAACCTCGTGGAGGGGATTGTACTGGTCTCGGTATTCGTTTTTGTTTTTCTGGTCAACTGGCGAACGACGGTAATCGTCGCTTCCGTGATTCCGCTGGCCTTCCTGTTTGCGATCATCATGTTACGCGTGCAGGGGGTTCCGGCCAACCTGATTTCCATCGGTGCCGTTGATTTCGGCTTGCTGCTGGAAGGAACGATGGTGATGGTGGAGACGGTTTTCGTGGGACTCGACCGGCGGGCTCATGAACTGGGCATGGAGCGGTTTAATAAAATCTCGAAACTCGGGATTATTAAACAGAGTGCCCGCACGGTCGCCAAATCCATCTTCTTTGCCCAGATTATCCTGATCGTGGCCCTGCTGCCCATCTTTACCTTCCAGAAAGTAGAAGGCAAGATGTTTACGCCGCTGGCCTTTACCCTCGGTTACGCCCTCATTGGCTCGGCTGTGCTGAGTCTGACGTACGTACCTGCCATGTGTAAGGTACTGTTACGCAAAAACATCAAGGATCCTGAAAACCCGATTACCGATTTTTTCCGGAACGGTATTTACAAGCTCTTCGCGGGGGCGTTTCGGATGCCGAAGGCGACCATCGCCGTATTTATTGGATTATTTGCCGTTTGTATGCTTAGCTTCGGGCGACTAGGCTCGGAGTTTATTCCCAAGCTGAACGAAGGGGCTCTGTACATTCGGGCTACGTTGCCCAACAGTGTAAGTCTTCAGGAATCGGTAAAATTGACGAAAGAGATGAAGGCGAAGTTTCGGTCGTTTGAAGAAGTTCGCTTTGTACTCACCCAGACTGGACGACCCAATGACGGTACCGATCCAACCGGATTCTTCAACGTGGAATTTCACGTTCAGCTCTATCCGAAAGAAGAGTGGAAGCGAAACGTTTCCAAAGAGGAACTGCTGGAAGAAATGGAAAAATCGCTCAGCGTATACCCCGGAACCATCTTCAGCTTTAGTCAGCCGATTATGGATAACGTGGAGGAATACGTAGCGGGAGTGAAAAGCTCGCTGGTGGTCAAGGTAT
>NZ_JBMDWJ010000234.1:0-4855 GCF_048595215.1 Siphonobacter sp. | reverse complement strand
TGTTTCTGTCCACCCGAAAGCTGCTTGGGAAAGTGTTTCATCCGGTTACTCAGACCCACTTTTTCCAAGGCTTGCTGAGCCAGTTCGCGGCGTTGTTTCGCAGTAGTACTCCGGTACAGCAAAGGAATTTCTACGTTATCGAGTACCGACAGATCATTGATCAGGTGAAAGCTCTGGAAAATAAAACCCAGTTTTTGATTCCGTAAATGGGCCAGAGCCTTGTCTTGATACCGTTCGACGCGGCTACCATCAATTTCAATGTGTCCGCTGGAAGGTTCGTCGAGTAATCCCATAATATTCAGCAGCGTACTTTTGCCACAACCCGAAGGTCCCATGATGGACACAAATTCGCCCCGGTTCACCGTCAGGTTAATGTTATTCAGGGCCAGCGTTTCCACTGAGCTGGTTCGGTACACTTTCTCAACGTTCTGTAACTTGATCATAAGGTTTGTCAGGTTAACTACTGATGTTTTATTAATACTGATGTTTTGAATTCATTTTTTAGTGACAATACCCGTCATGCGTACCAACCCAGGCTCCGCCTAACAACCACTCCACTACTCCTTTTGGCCTATAACAAGAATCACTAACAACTAATGAAATACCCAAAGATGCCCCCCCCCGCCCTAGAGCAACGGAACGACCTACGGCAGCCGTAACGCGGTGGCCCAAAGCAGGCTGTCATTAGGCGTGGAGAGGTCCAGCCTGGAAGGCTCTAGGGTTACCGAACAGCCAAGGTTACGGGACCAAACTCAGTCTAGGTGAATAACGAAACACCTTGGGACTAGCAGCCAACCAGTCCTGAAGACCCAAATCAGTCTTAACATGACCCAGAACTAAATTATTCATAACGAATCTTTTCCTTCCGCTCAAAGTCATACAGCGTCAGCAACCGCAGACTGTAGTACGACTGCCAGTAATCCCGCAGAGCCAGAATGTAATCCCGTTTGGCCCGGTCCTTCTCCTGCGTGGCAATGGCCAGATCCGTTACGCTCATATTGCTTAAAATAAATCGCTCCTGAGCAATCTGGTAGCGGTTGGCCGCAATCTCGTCGGCCAGCCGCGTAAGCCGTACCTGTTTCTGGAGCATCTGTAAGAGCGTCACCTGCGTGAAAATCTGCTGTTCGAACGTTAGCTTATCCTGGTCTACCGACTGCTGGGCAAACTCCCGGTTCGCTTTAGCCACCTCCGTGCGAGCTTTATTTCGTCCCCAGGTCAGAATGGGCAGCGTAAACTGCAACTCCACGAACTCCCGATCCTGCGGTTTACGGTAGACATCCATCGGCTGACTACCCCGGTTCGACAACCCGAACGTGGCGTTCAGCGAGGCGTTCAATCCATTTTCCTTCACGGCCTGCTGTACATCGCGTTCGGCTTCCAGCAGGCGACGACTAAATGCTACGGCATCGGCCCGGTTTGCGAAGGCTTCGTCAATGGCCTTTTGCGGCTCCACGACAAACTCCCGCAGTTGGGTCGGAATTTCCAGTTCGGGCATTCGATCATTCCGAAAACCGATGTACCGATTCAGTTGCAACGAAGCTACCGTAGCCGATTGCTGTGCCGAGGCCAGGTCTTTCTCTGCCGTCAGTACCCCCATTTGCAATTGCAGCAGGTCATTCTGCGAGATGCGTCCCAACTCCAGTTTATGCTGGGCAATTTTATAGAGCGTGTCGTTATTCTGACGGTTTTTCTCAGCAATCTGTAAATTCACCTGAGCAACCAGCAGATCGAAATAATACCCCGACGCTTGCAGAGCTACTTCTTCCATCGACGAAAGGTACTGCTGCATGCCTTCTTGGTATTTCAGCGGCTGAATGCGGCGGTCCCATCGCATGGCATTGTAACGGAACAGGGGTTGCCGGATACCAATTTCAAAGGGGACGCCATTGTACCGCGTGTTGTCGCGGGCAAAGTCATCAAAGCGTTGTAACTGATTTTGCACGTACAGCGTACCGCCCGTCGGGGCAATGCTCTGGCTCAGCGACAGGCTCAGCAAGGAATTATTGTTCGATACGGGCTGAAAAGCAATCGTACCGTCGGGTTGCACGACTTCAATGTACGAACGGGTAAAACCGGGCAGCGTACCATCCAGACTCAATTGGGGTCGGTAATCCGCTAGAAAAGAGCGGTACTGCCAGTACGTAGTCTTTTTCTGGGTAATAGCCTGTTTAGCGGCGATGGATTGATTACGGGCTTGTTCCACCGCCTCCACCAGCGTGAGTTTGTATTCCTGAGCCCAGAGTGTACCAACATTCCACAGCATCAGCAGGAGAAACGCGTAGATTTTCATGGCTTGATACTGATTTCTTCCAGGTGCTGATACTGATTTAAGTCCGTCAGAATGACCCGATCGCCTTCCTTCAATCCGCTTTTAATTTCCACGAAATCGAAGTTGGAGCGTCCGATTTCTACTTCCCGCCGATACGCTTTGTTGCCTTCCCGCACGTAGACGTACTGCTTGCGTTTACCCGTAAAGGCGGGGCCATTCGCTACCCGCAGCGTTTGCGTACTGCGATCGGTGACGACAAATACGTCCACTTTCATGTTGGGTCGTAACAGCGTACTCTGGGCGTTATCGAGCTGGATGACGAACTTGACGATCCCATTACTGATGGCGGGTTTTACCTGCGTAATCTGGCCCCGAAGCGTTGTATCGTTTATTTTTAAGATGACGGGCAAGCCGACTTTCACCTGATCAGCATAGATGTCGGAGCAGGAGCCATCCACCCGGAAACTGCCCAGATCGGCCACTTTCGCCAGCATTTCGCCTTCGTTGACGGATGAACCAATATTTTCGTTGACCCAGGTGAGGACCCCCTTGCGGTCGGCCACGATGTCCGCCCGTTTCAGTTTATGTTCCAACTCTTTGAGATTCTTGCTTTCGATCTGGGCCCCCAGTTCGGTTTCCCGCAGGCTGGCTCCCATCGACTGCCGATTGTAGGTCAGATCGTTTTCGAGCTGCTGCTTTTCGAGTTCGGCGATCTTCAGAGCGTTTTCTGCCCGGGTGATGTCTTCACGGGTACCACCGCCTACTTTCTGCAAGCGACGGGAATCTTCAATGTCCGCCCGAAGTTTGTTGATATTAAGTGACTTGATTTTATCACTGATTTCGGCGTCGTACAGGTTCTTATTGAGCTTCATTCGCAACTGATCGATGCCGTTGCGTTTTAGCTCCAGCTGATCCTGCATTTTCTCGTATTCAATCTGCGTCAGCGATTTGTCCAGTTCGAGAATGGCCTTACCCGGCTCGACGGGCGTACCTGTCGTGAGCAGTACCCGTTTGATACTCGCCCGAATGGGACTAGTCATAATTTGTTCATACGCCGGAATGACTTCACCCGTAGCGGTCAGCGTATTTTCTACGTCGCCGACGCTCACCGGAGCGGTCCGTATCCGCGAGCCTTCGATGGAGCTTTCCAGCGTGCTTCGAACGCCGTAAATACCTGCTATTAGAGCTAGTAGTAGGCCGGAGGCCACCAGCCATCGTCGGTTGCGTTGTCGCGTTCGGTATTCTGCCTGTACTTCCCGATCCATGGGTACTAAAAGGTTGAAAAATGAAGTGATACTACCCTTTAGTACATGCCACAAGCGTGCCACAACGTATGTAATTGTATTTCAAAGACTTACCAAAACCAATGCATTGCAAAAGTGTGCGATACCGCACGCGTTGTGTCAAATCGCACGGCTTGTCCTGGCGAGTATGTGGATGATTTTTTAAGTTATTTTTTTGCCTTGGACAGAGCGAGCTTGGTTCTTTGAAGACGGCTGGTTATTGAGTCTCTAGGTATTTCACCAGGAAACCTGACTAACTATTAAGTAGTGCTACTGAGTCACTATTTCGCCCCGCCGAGATGGCTGATCTTTTAGTCTCTATCGCGAACGCTGCTGATTTCCTCTTGCTCAGGGCTACCGCATTGCTGCGGACATAAGCGGCTTAAGCCCGGCATGGGATGCCCCGCATGGAATGCGATAGGACGGGGTGCGGGTTTGTACTGTCCACTATACCAATTCGCCAATAACTAATAACTAATAACAATCAATTAACAACTATTACTAAAAGATACAAACCTCTCCCGCCCCTGAGCCACGGAATGACCTATAACAGCCGCAACGCGTTGGCTCTGAGCAGGTTGTCACTAGTCGTGGAGGGACCCAGTCTGGAAGGCTCAGGGGATACCGAACAGCCATGTCTGCGGGAACAAACCCAGTCTAGGTGAATAACGAGCTTCTAAAACGGCCAAGGCAATGCCTAAATCCCAGCCCCAATTCAACCCCACCTTTCTGCACTCAAACCATCATTCCTGGCAATTGACGAACACTGGCCTACTACGGGGCTAAGCCATAAGTGCACCTTTGCTGCCGACAATCAATCTTCAATCTTTTCATTCTATGAATGCTTTTTCCTTCGTCAGTAAGTCGCTTCTCGTCCTATTTGTATTGATCGCCAGTCTTAGTTCCTGTAAGAAATCCGAAAAAGATCCGGAACCCGAGCCCGAGCCGCAGCCCGTAACGGACTTGGCCACGAAAGTGGTGGGTAAGTATGTTTTCAAGAAAATTGTTGTTAACAGTAAACTGGAATATACCGCTGAAGAGGCGGGCATGCAGGGCTCGATTACGCTGACGCAGGAAGCCACTTCGAAAGTGTCCATGGCCATTAAAATTCAGCATACGGACGATAACTCCGATTTTCTCAATCAGGTGGTAGACAACCTGGCTGTGACCGAAGGCTCGGCTGGCGGATACGTACTCAGTGCCAATGGCAACCAGCTCGCCACAACCGCCGGAAAAACGCTTACGCTGGTGGTAACCGATGCCGAGGGCAATCGCTATGTACTGACGAATACAAAATAGTACG
>NZ_JBMDWJ010000233.1:0-5094 GCF_048595215.1 Siphonobacter sp. | reverse complement strand
TGAAAGACCAAGGGCGATCATAGGGCGGGTGTTCACCCCTTCCCATCCCGAACAGGGCCGTTAAGCCCCGCTCCGCCGATGATACTGGGTTCACCCCCGGGAAAGTAGGTAATCGCCTCCCCTTTATCAAAGAAGCTCCCCGCAAAGGAGCTTCTTTTTTTTGCGTTGTGCCCTGCTGCTGGGTAGACTAGAGCTGGTAAAGGAAAGCATAGCCTAGCCCTAAAAAGCCCTCTGACCACTCAGAAGGCTTTTTTAGGTTATCGGCCAATGATTAAACCATATCTGAATCGAAATTGATGGTAGTGATTGGCGTAATGACCTTTAACCCAAAAGAGAATCGTCTTTTTCCATGAGCGGCCTAGCCAGGAGACATTATTGGCTATTTCATGACTAGTGGCCGTTTGATTAACTTGTCTAATGGCTTCGTAGGCTTGCTGCAGGGCTTTAATGTAAGGAGCATAGAGATGCTTAATCGCACTATCCGGTAGCATATACGATGGATTACAAAGTCTTAAAATGTTACTCTTGCTATAACTAAAGGAGTGGAAATGATAGAACACCACTTCAAAGCTTTCGTCGGTCAATAGATCTTTCCCCTGCAGTTGCGACGCTGATTTCATAAAGGCATACTGTTGTACATTCCAGGGAGCTACGCCTCCGCCTAAGTGCTGGAGTTCGTGCACACCCGAAAACCGCTCCAGCCAATCGTCCAGGTACTTCTGGTCACCAAACTTTCCGTCTTCAAACCGATTATAACACCAGTCCATACAGGCCTTCTTCCACCAGGCTAGTGCCTCTAAACCCCGGACATCTTGTTTAAACGTGACGAACTGCACACAGTATTTACCGCTCGTTTGAGTCTGATCATAAGCGGGCGTGTACCGATGGGGCGTGATAAGCACCGAGGCTTCTCCCATTTCTTTAATTAGGACCTCTGGATTGCTGAAAAAGAGTAAGTCGGCATCTATATACGTATAATGGGGAAGCTGGTACGTTTAAATGGTGTACCAGAGGGTCGCTGGCGTACAGATCCAGCAATATTCTCCCGCCGTTCGGGATACTTTTAGCTGAAGCAGTTCCTCATCTTCCCATTCATCTAAACGAATAATAGTAGCCTGCGAAAGATGGAGCCGCTCTAGTACCTCATAGCTATGGGTATCGAACGCATAGATGTATAGGTGAAAATGAGGGCAGTGTTTTTTGAGCGATTCATACATCGCGACGCCACGCGTCAGATACGTGGCATTGAAAAGCGTACAGAAGTAAAGCAATGTTATTGTTTGGTTAGGTAGAATCCTTTATCATATCCAATGGGTTGCTCATCAATCCGCATTACTGCTTCGCCGGGTACGTAGGAAGTGAAATCGGCTACAGCCGTGTAGGCTTTTTGAAAGTGAGTTAAGAAAGTAGGTTCGTGGAAAAACCAAGCCGGATAAGAAGCAGGGTAGATCTCAGGGGGTACGCGTTGTAAAGTCAAACGGTCCTGACTTTCCTTAATAAACGCAGTACGATCCAAAAGAATACATTCAAAGCCCCAACCAATGAGTTCATCTAAAAAGGTATGCGGTTGGGGGAGATACTGTACGACGCTCGAGAGAACGATAAAATCAGTGGGGTATGTTTCCTGACAGGCCTTGATCGAAGGGAAAAAGTGCAGTACATCATCCGCAAAGTATTCGTTTCCACACGTTACGTAATGAGGCTGCTCAACAACGTTCCAGCTTTGGCAAACCTGCGGCGTTAGGAATTCTTTGATTTGATAATACGTACTTCCTAAAGAGCCGCCAAAGTCAAGCACGTGCAAGGGTCGTTGCTTTTGATGGGCACTGTGTAGTAAAAAGGACAAGAGGGGAAATGGATACAACTTTTCATTAAAAAGAACAGAATCCCGCTCATAGGCTGCTGTTCCATTTTTGACCTGTAACAAGGCCTACTTCGTTTTCTCCAGAATAAGAGCCGCGTCGTATCCCGTAGTTTGTTGAAGTACCTGATCCCAGGAGTCATAACGGCCAAACCACCCGGCAGCCGGCGTGGTGGCTTTCTTTTTGAACAAGCCTTGCAGCATAGAATAGTTAAAGTAGGGGGCGTATAGGCACTAAAGATAAAAGCTAAGAAAATACGATAATAGCAATTAGATAATTTTAATTAGGAATGAAACGTAACGAAGAAGACTGGAGATAGTTACTTAAGATTGAGCGATAGAAGTCCTTAAAAAAGCGAAGAGTACCTTTCCCAATGCGAAAGGTACTCTTCAGGAGTAGGTTCGAAAAAAGACTTACAGAATATACCGGGTTGACAGAAAATTGGATTCATTGTCTCGGAGAATTTCGTTGACAATGCCCTTATTTTCTGCGGTTTCTTTAGTGGCAACAATGGTCCGGATGGAAAACGAACGTAGGGCATCATTGACCGAGAGCGTACCTTCGGCGGAGTCTTTGCGACCCGTGAAGGGGAACATGTCCGGTCCCCGCTGGCACTGGGCGTTAATGTTCACCCGGGAAACCTGATTGACGAGTTGATCAACCAGATGGGCAATTTCCAGGGGATCCGTACCGAAGATGCTCACCTGTTGCCCGTGCTGCGAATCAATCAAGTACTGGATCGGTTCTTCCTCACTTTTAAAGGTAGCTACGGGAATTAGCGGCCCAAACTGCTCTTCCCGGTAGACTTTCATGCCTTCCGTAACGGGGTACACAATGGCCGGGTAGACAATCGATTTGTAATTTTCGCCACCGTGGGGATTCACAACCCGGGCTCCTTTGAGTTTCGCATCTTCGATACACTCAATCAGATACGCCGGCTTATTGGGTTCGGGTAGGGGCGTCAGGTTTACGCCTTTTTCCCAGGGCATGCCCAGTTTAAGTTGACTAACGGCCTGGCTAAGTTTACTCAGGAATTCTTCAGCCCGACTTTCGTGTACCCAAAGCATTTTGAGAGCGGTACACCGTTGACCATTAAAAGACAAGGCTCCCAATACGCATTCTTTAACGGCTAAATCGAGATCGGCATTTTCCAGAATGATTCCCGCGTTTTTAGCATCCAAACCCAGAATGGCCCGCAAGCGATTCGTCTTGGGGTGCATCTTTTTCAAGTCCGAAGCTACCCGGCTAGAACCAATCAGTCCCAGAACATCAATTTTACCGGATTGCATCAGGGTAGGAATTACCGTATTCCCCCGACCGTATACGGTATTGACGACACCCGCGGGGAAGCTCTCTTTAAAGGCTTCCAGTAAAGGGTAGTGTAGTAAAGTGCCGTGCTTGGGAGGCTTGAACAAAACGACGTTGCCCATGAGAATAGCTGGAATCAACATCGTGTAGGTCTCATTGAGTGGGTAATTGAAAGGCCCCATACAAAGCACTACGCCCAGTGGCGAGCGACGCACCTGACCAATGATTCCCTCTTCAATAATGAATTTTGAATTCTCCCGATCAATTCGTTTCAATTCATCCATTGTATCATGAATGTATTGAACGGTACGATCAAATTCTTTTTCGGAATCAGCCAGTGATTTACCGATTTCCCACATGAGTAATTTCACCACCTCCGCTTTCTTCTGCACCATTTTCTTGGTGAACGTTTCCATACAGGCTAACCGGTCCGCGACCGACATGGTAGGCCACTCACCCCGACCATTGTCATAGGCTTTTACCGCCGCGTAGAGTACTTCCATCGCATCGGGAGCATCTACCACGGGATAACTGCCAATCCGTACCTGTTGAGCACCGTCAGCCGTACGGGTATAAATCGGTGAATACACGGCTTGCGTGTTGCCGTTCCAGGCTTTCATGGCACCGCCTACCAGGTATTCCCGTTGTTCCAGGGGTTCGGTAAGGGCGTATTCCGGAGGGATTTGGTCGGAAAGGGGAAATAAGGACTCGAGTTGTAGAGAACTCATGAAAGGGATAGTTGAAGTGAGCTACGAAGAAACGCTTTATTGTGACCGTTTCCAGAAGATAGACGTAAACTTAGAGGGGTTTACCTCATTAATCACAACGCCAGCAAAACAGCCGGGTTACAAACGAAAGTTCGGCTCACTTAAACTATTTATACAATTTCCTGAAGAAGCGTACGGAAAACGACGTACTGACTGCCGTATCGGCGGTCCACTTCAGCGGCAAGACGGGAGGAGTGTTCAGTAATGTACGTATTATAATCCTCTTGATCAGCGAAGAAAAATTGAAAAGAGTAGGTAACGCCGCCGTTGTCAATTTCAGTAAGCAGCTTGAAAATGCGGTTACCAATGGGCAGATTCGTGGCTAGCACCGCTGGAACATGGGTGTTTTTCATCCATTGGATCCATTCATCGTGAGCGGCATGTTCGATATTATACGTGATGTTATAGAGAAACATAGAATTAAAATAAAGCGGTCTGCTGCGAATAAAAAATGATGTAAGCGTAGAATCAATACGGCGAAAGAACGGGCTGGGAAAACCGGATCCCAAACTGATTCGATACATCAGGCAAAAACATAATGCCATTTGCGAACGTATCAGGAAAAGCTTACAAAGTCAAAGAAATCGGCGGATTCTTTCGGGAGAACCCTGGTCTGTTTTTTGTAAGAGAACTCCGCTATGAAGGAAAAAATTACCATTTGTTGGCTACGCCGGGATTTGCGTCTACAAGACCAGGCCGCCTTGTATTATGCCCTACGGAGTGGCCATCCGGTAGTGGTACTCTTTATTTTTGACCGGGAAATTCTAGACGATCTGGAAGACCGCCGCGATCGCCGGGTTGAGTTTATTCACCAGACCATTACTCAGTTGCAGGAAACTTTGCAGCAACAGGGTTCAGATCTACTGGTCTATTATGACCGACCCCTGCCGGTTTGGAAGCAGCTACTCAAGCACTATAGCATCGCTCAGGTACACATCAATCACGATTATGAGCAGTACGCGATGGATCGTGATGCAGCCGTTCGGGCCTTACTGGAAAGTCAAGATATCCCGCTCTACAGCTACAAAGACCAGTGTATTTTTGATCGCGATGAAGTACTCAGTAAAGCGGGCAAACCCTACAGCGTTTTTACTCCTTACAGTAAGGCCTGGAAAGCTAAGGTGAATGATTTTTATCTGCGTTCGTATCCCACCGAG
>NZ_JBMDWJ010000232.1:0-3450 GCF_048595215.1 Siphonobacter sp. | reverse complement strand
TATGGAGTTAACCTTCGTGTAACATTCTAATTCTGTACTTAGATGAAGTTCTCAGCAATACATAAAAAATGGATAAAGGGAGTAACGATGGCCTGTTCGGTGGTCGCTCTTTCTTCCTGCTCGGATTATCTGGATATTAATCAGAACCCCAATAATCCTATTACCGTACCTCCTGCTACCCTATTACCCAGTGGCTTGGCGGGTTCGGCGTTCTCCAATGCTAATGATCTGAACCGCTTTGCCAGTGTGATCATGAGCGTAACGGCCGGAGCCAACGGTAGCCCCGTTTCTTGGGATCGCTACAATACGGATGGATCTGACTTCGGAAACCAGTGGCGATTTGAACTCTACGGTGGTGCTCTGATCAATTATCAGAAACTTATCGAAGTAGCCCAGACGAGCAATTCAAACGCCTATGTCGGCATTGCCAAAATCATGAAGGCGTATACGTTTTCCATCGCAACGGACGTATGGGGTGATGTTCCCTATTCGCAAGCCCTGCAGGGAGATGCCAATACGCAGCCTCGACTGGATACGCAGAAAGAGATTTACCTAGGCGATAATGCCAAGGGCATTCAAAGCCTGTTTGACCTGGTGAAAGAAGGTTTGGCTGATCTGGAAAAAACCAGCAGTACCACGCCCGGTAGCGACGACATCGTTTACAATGGTACGATCGAGAACTGGAAAAAAGCCGGTAACACCTTACTGTTGAAGCTAGCCCTGCAAATTAGTAGTGTAGAGCCCGCAAAGGCGAAGTCAATCATTGATGAAGTCATCAAAGGCAATGACTACATCACGACGAATGCTCAAAATCTGGCCGTGAATTTTGGATCGCAGGTAGGTAGCCAAAGTCCGATTTACACGTATACGTACAACTCTTCCTTCAGTACGGATCAGTTAATCAGTACCCGTTTCGTAACGTTACTGCAAGGATTGAAAGACCCCCGGCTTCCGTTATTCGTAACCCGGCCTACCGGCAACTACGTAACCATTGATAACGGTTTTGCCGGTACCCCTCCAGCGGCGGCGAACCGCTCCATGTTCAGCTCGTACGTAACGGGTGAAAACGGAGAAGGTCCGGTACGGTTAATTACCAACTGGCAGCGTGCCTTCATTTTGGCAGAAGCAGCCCTACGCTTGGGCACAGCAGGCGATGCTCAGAAACTGTACGAAGAAGGCATTCGGACTTCCATGTCATCGGCTGGTATTTCTGACGCGGACATCAACGCTTATTTCACGGCGAACCCTACGGTCGTAACGTTAGCGGGCAGTAACGAAGAGAAGATCAAGCAGATCATTACCCAGAAGTATATTTCGCTGTACGGAAACGGTCTTGAGCAGTGGAATGACTGGCGGAGAACGGGTTACCCCACGTTAGCTCAGCACCAGAACGCGGTTGGCGTTGACGGAACGCGTCCGGTTCGGGCTCGTTACATTGATCAGGAAATTGCCAGAAACCCTAATTTCCCGAACAACATACTTCAGAACGTACGGGTTTGGTGGGATGTGAACTAAACACACTTCTAATTATCGACACAGATGAAAAACATATTTCTTTTAATGATCCTGTGCTTTCCCATCCTGCTTACGTCTTGTAAGGATGATTTTGGCACTTTTTACGAGGATAACCGACCCGCAGTACCCGTAACATTCCCCGGTACGACGACGTACGGATTCAATCCTTACATCACGAAGTCCATTAAGGATTCCACTTCAGCGATTGAGTTCACGCTGTCTATTCCAGAAAATAGCGGACGTACCATCAAGGAAATCACCCGGGTTTCGGCTGGAAGCAGTAGCATTAACGCAGGTTCAGTAGCGACCGCTACGTACATTACCCAACCCATTGCGGGCAATGGAACCTCGGTTAAGTTCACCACGACGCTGGCTCAGTTTAAATCCAAATCAGCTGCTAATGCTCGTCTGGTCACGGCCAACGGTGAAATCGCCTTCATGTTCTTGGTTACACTGGACAATGGCGAAACGATTATTCCCGTCCAAGTACGCGTACGCTTAACGGCGTAGTACACCAGAATTGAAAAGAGCCTCCGGAATACCGGAGGCTCTTTTTTTATGGACCGCGATCAGGATTAGTTTTCAATCGCCTGCGTCAAATCCTCGATTAAATCCTCCACATCCTCGATTCCCACGCTCAATCGAATCAGCGTATCCTTCAACCCGGATTTTTCGCGTTCGGACTTGGGAATACTGGCGTGCGTCATACTGGCCGGATGTGTACAAAGTGATTCTACCCCACCGAGCGATTCGCCCAGCGAAAAAACCTTAAAGCTCGACATGACCCGAACGGCTTCTTCGTAATCATCGCCTTTAAGTTCGAAGGAGAGCATCCCTCCGAAATCCCGCATCTGTTCCGCCGCCAGTGCATGGCCTGGGTGCGTAGCCAAGCCGGGGTAGTACACCTGGCCAACCTTCGGATGATTGTTTAGAAACTCCGCTACCTGCCGGGCGTTTTCGCAGTGCTGTTTCATGCGAATGTGTAACGTTTTGATTCCCCGCAACACCAGAAAGCAATCCTGTGGACCGGGTACAGCTCCGCAGGCATTCTGAATAAATCGTAGACGGGCAGCCAGCTCATCGTCATTGAGCATCAATGCTCCCATCACGGTATCGGAGTGCCCGCCGAGGTATTTCGTTACCGAATGCATGACAATATCGGCTCCCAGGTCCAAGGGGTTTTGCAGGTAGGGCGAGGCGAACGTATTATCTACCACGGTAAGAATGCCGCGACTACGGGCTTGGTCAGCCAAGGTACGAATATCAAGGATACGTAACAGTGGATTCGTGGGCGTTTCCAGCCAGAGCATTTTGGTCTGCTCGGTGAAAACCGTTTCAACGGCAGCCGGGTCACTTAAGTCAATGAATTTGAATTTTAGGCCGAAGTCTTCGAACACGCGTACAAAAATCCGGTACGTTCCTCCGTATAAATCATTCGTCGCCACAATTTCATCGCCGGGCTTGAATAACTTCAGTAAGGCATCCGTTGCGGCCAGTCCCGAAGCGTAGCAAACGCCGTGTTGAGCATTTTCCAAGGCTGCCAGAGCGTTCTGAAGGGCCGTTCGGGTGGGATTATGCGTTCGGGAATACTCGTACCCTTTATGTACCCCCGGAGCCTGCTGTACGTACGTAGAAGTTTGGTAAATGGGTGTCATGATGGCTCCCGTAGACGGGTCCGGTTCAACGCCCGCATGAATAGCTTTCGTGGCAAAACGCATAACAATCGAAGTTTTAAACGTGTCACAGCGTACGTTAGCCGACCCAACGTTCAGCTAACGATTTGTGCATCCTTCTCTAGCGAAGTGACTGCGAGGTTAAGCAATCTTTTTCAGATCAATCCAGAAATCAGTTAATTCTTTTAACTTACCCTTTCTTAACATCAACCTTCATGAAATCTTACGTTCTACTTTTCATTCTAGTCTTTACCTTCTCTAG
>NZ_JBMDWJ010000231.1:0-20470 GCF_048595215.1 Siphonobacter sp. | reverse complement strand
TTTGCTCGGGTACATTCCGGAAACGGGTTTCAATGGGGATGCGTTGCAGCACATCATGCAACAGTACGAGTCCATCACTGGAACCGTCGATTACAGCATTAAATACCTGGAGAAAGAAAACTGGAACGCGGAATGGGAACGTAACTACCCCCCCATCGACGTGGAAGGCCGCGTCTTGGTGCGGGCCAGTTTCCACGACATGGACGCTTCCAGTTACGAATATATCATTGAAATTAATCCCAAAATGTCCTTTGGTACGGGTCACCACGAAACGACCTGGATGATGCTGGCTCATCAGCTGGAAATTGACCAAAGTGGCAAACAGGTACTGGATGTGGGCTCGGGTACGGGCATTTTAGCCATTATGGCTGCTCTCCGCGGAGCCAACTACGTATCTGCCTTCGATATTGAAGACTGGGCGACGGAGAATGCCCTGGAAAACGTTCAGTTAAATCACCTGGAAGACGTCGTGCATGTTCGCCAGGGCACCATCGAGGACGAGCCCGCCGCTCAATACGACGTCGTGCTGGCTAATATCAACCGGAATATTCTGCTTCGTGAAATTCCGACGTATGTTGAGTACATGACGCCCGTCGGAACGCTGGTTATCAGTGGTTTTTACGAACACGATTTACCAGAAATCGAAGCCGTTGCTCAATCCGTAGGTTTACAGCTGACTTCGCTGAAAACCAGAAATGGCTGGGCTGCGGCCCGTTTCACTCGCCAACTGTAAGGGCCATTCGCCTGCTAACAGAAGCCTCAGCGTAGAGTTGAGGCTTTTTTTGTTGCGACTTTGGCGAAAAGCAGGCAGTTTCGCGTTTAAAGAAAAACGAAATGCCGGAACGTTTTCCGTTCCCTAAACGATACTTCTACCAACCCGATACTAAACATTTGTTGTATGAGGTTTTTACTACTTTTTATACTGCTACTGACGTTCCAGTTATCGTACGCTCAGCAGGTTAAATTTTCGGATCAGCCGGATCAGTTTGTGCAGGATGTTCAAACGGTAACGACCGCTTTTGGTCAGAAACAGGTAGGTACCGACTTCGCGACGGCCTGGACCGGATTCAACGCAGCCCAACAGTCGCAGATCATCGCCATCACCCGAGCCATGTTTGCCAAAAACATGAAGCAACCGCCGTACCTGCTTCCCTGGTTTCAAGCTCTTCATGGAACTACGCAACAGCAACTTGGCGGGGCAGAACTCAGTAATTTTTTGAGTGTAACGGAAAAAACCTTTAAGTCCAGCGATAGCAAGGCGTACCTGAATTACCTGAATTTTGTCCGGCTGTTTCTGACTTCGCGTCAGTTGTACGCTACGAACTTTCATAAACTTCCTACCACTGGAGGTACTTTTAAATTCCGCTTCATTGATCAACCGCTGGATGTACGAACTGAGAAAACGACTTCACCCGCAACAACTCCTAAACCTGCCAGTGAAGAGCCCAAATCTACGGAACCTACCGACGACGGCTGGGGGAATGGTTGGGACGATTCGGGCTGGGATACGCCCGTTTCAGCGACCAATGAACCCGTAAAGGCTCTGCCTCAGCCAAAGTTACTGGCGGCTGGTCCCCTGCTTGATTTACAGGGCGTATCAGTAGCCATTGTTACGGCTCAGGATTCTTTTGTGGTGGATCAGGCGACTTTGACCCTGGGCATCAAGGAAGGTTTGCTCTACGGGCAGGCGGGCAAATACACTTGGCCGATGGGTGATCTGAAACAAGCCAGCGTGGATTTGAAGTCGTACAAAATGCTGCTCAAGACGCCGCGAATTTTAGCCGATGAAGCCGTACTAACCTACGGCGAACGGCTGAAAGAACCCGTACCCGGAACCTTCCGGTTTGAAAGCCGGAAACGTGCTCCCAACGCCGTAGTTACCCAACCCCAGTTTGAGTCCGCTGCGGCAAACGTAGAACTGAAAAACCTGGGCAAGGACGTCGAATATCGGGGTGGTTTTGCTCTGATTGGAACGAAAGTATACGGAGCGGCCGCTAACGGTCACCGGGCTACGCTGACCGTTAAACAGAATGACAAAATAGCTTTCCGGGCTCAAAGCAAGGGTTTTGAATTAAGTGACTCCCTGATTTATAGTCCGAATGCTCAGTTCAGCGGCTACTTTCCCACGGGCGACTCCCTCACCCACCCGGCCCTGCGACTTACGTACAACGCCCAGACCAAAAACCTGCGGCTGGCTCGCCTCGAACGCGGCGGCTATCGCAGTGCTTCGTTCAGTGACAGCTACCACGGCTTTGCCATTCGGGCGGACGCGGCCAAGTGGAGCTTACCGAGTCAGCACCTGGAGTTTGATATTATTGGTGGCCAAACCGCCGTACCGGCCCGTTTCGAGTCCGTGGATTATTACGAATCGACGCAGTATGACCGTCTGACCAGTCCGCAGGGCTTTCACCCAGTAACGCTACTCGCAAACTGTCTCAAGCAGAAAGGCGTATCGACTATTACGGTCGATGAACTGGCGGCTCATTATCGTCGCGAAGGCAAACTCATGCGGGACGCCTTGATTCTGCCCATCGAACAGGGTTTTATTGATTACAACCCCGATACCGATCAGGTGAAACTTAGCTCCAAAGGGCTGCATTACCTACAGGTAGCCCTGGCGAAAAAGGATTTTGACAACCTAGCGATTCTCTCCACCCAGGCCGGTTCAGATCGGGATAGTCTGGCCAATGCTTCCATCAACTTTAAGGATAACTACCTGACCATACGCGGCGTGGCTCCGTTTAAAGTCAGCGATTCGCTCAAAATCTATATTCGCCCTTCGGATAAAGTAGTACGGGTGGGCAAAAACCGTTCGTTTGTTTTCAACGGCGAAATGAAGCTTGATAACTTCCGTTTCAAAGGCCGCGATTTGAATTTCAATTACGAGCAGTTCTACGTCAATCTTGATAAACTCGATACGGTAACCTTCATTCCCCAACAAATGAAAGGGAAGAAAAACTCGAAGGAAATCGGTCAGGATTTGAAGTACGGCTCGGGCAAATTATACCTGGGCAAACCGAACAATAAATCGGGTAAGAAACCCAGTGTCCCACGACTCGTTGTACAGGATGGCGTCAATATCTACTTCGACGATACCACGCGGCTGGCGGGTGCCTACAACCGCAAGGTATACTTCAAGATCCCGAAAATTGATCAGGACAGTCTGACCAGTAAGGACATTGAGTTTGCGGGGACGTTTTACTCGGATGGCGTACTCCCTCCGATTCAGACTAAGCTCGTCACCATGCCCGATAACTCGTTGGGTTTCACGCACAAGGTCCCCGAAGCTGGACTGAAGCTGTACGAAGGCAAGGGGAATCTGAAAGTGACGGGTACGCTAACCATGGATAACGAAGGCTTACGGGCCGATGGCGTGCTGAGTACATTGACTACCTCGCTGGAAGCAAAAAATCTGGTACTGACGCCGGACTCCGTCATCAGTACGAGCGGTACTTCGGGCCGAATTAAGGAAGGTATGGTAGGCAAGACCTATTTCCCCGAAGTAGCTCTAAAATCTTACGAAGTAAAATGGTTGCCGAAGCAGGATAGTCTGATTATCAAAGACAAAGAAAGTTCACTCGACTTTTACAACGGCACCTCGCACCTGACGGGCAGTTTACTGGTTCGCTCAACCGGCTTGTACGGAGAGGGCGTTATGAAACGGAAAGACTCCGAAATCAGCTCCGAATCCTTTTCTTTCAAAAAAGATCAGTTCGTCGCCGAACGGGCTCAGATTCAGGTGGGTACGGCTGAAAAGCCGGCTTTGTTAGGGCGTGTAGTAGACGTTACGTTCAATACCACGGCTCAGAATGCGGTAATTCAAACCCCTAAAAACGCGACGCTGGAGGATTCTTCGAGTCTGTATTTCCCTTACGCGGCCTATACGACGACGATCAACCGGGCGGACTGGGACATTGCCAAGAAAACGATTTCCATGAAGGGCAATGTCAAGACGTCTACGTTTATTTCCATGAATCCGACGCAGGAAGGGCTAGCCTTTAATGGAGCGGAAGCCTTGTACGAAATGGATAAAATGACGCTGAATATCAAAGGTGTACCGTACATCAAGTCAGCGGATGCCAAGATTATTCCGGCGAACGGCTTGGTTTCGATCAAACAGGATGCGGAGATCTTACCGCTCAAAAAGGCTCACGTCATTGCGGATACGGTCAATGAGTTTCACCACCTGTCTGACGGAACGATTCAGATTTTATCAGCCAAGAAATTCGAAGGAAACGCTACCTATCAGTACGTTCGCTCCAAAGGCGATACGACAAATCTGAAAATGGATGCGTTTGAGTTCCGGGAGACTACCAGTACCTCCGCCGTGGCGTCGAAATCCAATCGGCGTAACAAAACGGAAACGGTTTCTAATGTGAGTTACGGTACCGTGGCTAAGTCGGGTATTGGGGAAGAAAATCGCTTTTTGCTCACGCCCCGTTTGTTGTACAAAGGTGACATTACCATGGTGGCAGCTGATCCGGGATTGAAGTTCAAGGGGGCAATTCAAACCAATCTGAAAAGTAAAATTGCCGAACCCGCCTGGATTCCCTTTGAAGGCAGCAACGGCGATAGTCTAAGTCTGCACGTGGATGGATTGAAAGGTGAAGACGGCACAACGCCGTTGTATACCGGACTGCATTTCGGCGGAGAAGGTCTGTACCTAACCTTCCTGTCGCCCAAGTACAATGCTCAGGATACGGATATTTTCACGGCCAGCGGCAGCCTGCGGGACGACGCCAAAACCAATCAGCTCACCATTGCCAGCGATGCTCGGGCGAACGACGAAACGCTGGAAGGGAAAAAATACGTGCTGGACGACTCCAAGAAAGTCATCACGTTTGAAGGGCCGATGACGCTGTTTTCGCCTGCCACTACAGTACAAGCGGCCGGATTTGCCCGACTCGTTCCCGATTCAGCCAAGTATCTGTTCAATACGATGCTGGTCTTCAACACCAGTATTCCCGCTCCCGTCATGGCGGTTGCCGCGGATAAAATCGTGAAGACGAATCTGGATGAAAAAATCAGTGAAGAGGCTGCCGAGGGAGACTTTGACCGCCTGTTACTAAAAATTGCGAACATTGCCGGTGGCAAAGTGGCCGAACAATTCAGTCAGAAATCGACCAATGGAGCCAGCGTCGCCTTACCGACGGTATCACCCAAATTTGCGGCGACGGCAGTACTTTCGAACCTGAGCTTACGGTATAATCCCGAAAATCAGGCTTTCTATAGCGTAGGGCGAATTGGCGTGGCTAACGTAGGTGCAACGGATATCAATGCCCAGTTCGATGGAGCCGTAGAAATTCGTAAAAACCCAACGGGCATTGACGATTTGTTCCTATATCTGGAACTTAACCCTGACGTCTGGTACTACTTTGCTTCGGTTCAGGGTACGACGGAAGTGTTCAGCTCCGATCAGGATTTCAACGCTCAGCTTCAGGCCAAAACGGGTAAGGACAATAAAATTCTCCTGGTTTCCGAAGAAGACAAAAACAACTTCGTCGATCGCTTTAGTACGATGTATCGGGCCGGTTCTTCCAACAAACCCCGTGCCCCCCGCCCCCGTCCGGTGGTAGCTCAGAAGAAATCGGAAGCGGAACCAGCGAAAGAAGAAACGGTAGGTACCGAGGAAACGGCCGCTACGGAGCAAGTGGAAGAAAAAGTAGCGGCTACTAAGACGAAACCTACCAAGAAATCGAAGAAAAAGACCCAGGAACCGGTAGTGGAAGAAACCTTCCCGGCGGAAGAAGTTAGGGATGAAGAACCAGTAGTGGAAGAAACCGCGAAGTCCTCGAAGAAAACCAAGAAAAAAGCTCAGGAAGCAGTTATTGAAGAAACGGCCGTTATGCCTGGCGACTCGGTGGCAACCGATAGTACGGACCTGAAAAAAGTGAAAGACAAAAAAGCACTTGTACAGGCTCCGGCTAAGAAAACAACGCTTTCTGATTCGACCAAGACGAAAAAAATCACGTCGCTTTCCGAAACGCAGGAAGCCGCTCCGGTGAAAAAGCCCGCCGAAAAGAAAACCGGGTTTTAATCCATACAGTAGCTCACACAAAAGGCCGGGACTTCCCGGCCTTTTTCATTGACGTACGTTGAATTACAATCGTCCCTGCGGTACACGCCCCTGCTTCAAAGTCTGTACCTCTAGGGCTGTGAAAGGAGCCTCCAGCAATTCAACGGATTCCTGATAACACCGAAAAAAATCGGCGATGAAGTGCAGCCGTTCGGGAAGATTAGCCCAGTCGAGAGCCCCACTTTCGCGTACACTGTCCAGTGTTGGATCGATCTGGGCTAACAAAATTCGTAACCGTTCGTTAGAAAGGCTACGCAGGTTTTCAGGGAAAAGGCTGGTTAAATCCTGACCCAGCCGCAGACGTACGTTCGGCGGCACCATCAGGGTAAGCAGGTGACTGGTAATCAGCAAGCGGATTTCTCCAACCACCCGTTGCATTACATCGTCGAGGGTTTGTTCAACTGCGGCTTTACGGCCCAACATTTTCTGGACTAGCATGCGGAAATAACTGGTTAAGCTTCCCGCCGGAAAAAGCATTTCCTGGATGCGTTGCTTTACACCTTCGGTATCCAGCAGCAATACAGATTCGAGCGAAGCCTGAATTTCGGGCTGCAAACGGGTTTGCTCATGAAAACCAATTTCCAAATTCGCCAGCAATTGCAGTTCAGCCTTTTTCCGAAGATCGGTTTCAAAAAAAGATTCGTAGTAATGCGTAAATGCCTGCTGCAAGTACTGCTGTCCTTCGGGTGGAAGACCAGTTCGCAACTTCTGACAGAACGTCTCAATCGATTCCGGCGTGTAGATCAAGTCCTTCAAACAGATCCTTTCAAACCGAGCAAACGCGTACCCAATTTCTTCAAAAACTTTCTGATTACCGCGAGCTACGGCCTCACTGGATCGTTCAATACTTTGAGTAATGAATTTTTTCCAGAGCAGAGGCTCCAGCTCCTCCGTTTTGATACGGGCACCCATCTCTTTCAGCAAAGAGGTGAGCAGCACTAAGGCCGAGTCATTGCGTAAGCGAGCGGATAATTCCGCTTCCAGGGTACGCTTCAAATCTTCTTTGCGGATGGTTTGTCCGGCCTGCCTGGAAGCCCAGGTAGCAAAGGTACACCAGTTGGCCAGCGGCCCGGTGCGTTCCAGAAAAGCGGTAGACAGCTCGTAATAACACTGCGTAATTTGCAAGTTTCGAAGCACCGGATCGTTTTCGCTGGCAATGGTTTCTACTTCATCGAGGGTGGGTAAATGCATGACGATACGCCTAATAGATCGGTTGAGGGACAGGAGCCAATTTTGAAGAATGAGTCGAAAAGTACAAAAAGAAACTGGTTTGGGTTTGTAGCCTTACGTTTTTTTATGCATTGATAGTCAAAGCTTTGTACGAAACGATTAAATCGTATGATTCCATAAAAAGCTGCGGTAGGCTGCAAGCATTTTTTACGGTCATTCAGCGGCTATACACTTGCTCAGTCGTAAGCTCGAGACCTAGAGGAAACGTTTTTGCCCAAAACAATACCCTTCGCTGGCCCTTTGGAACGCTAAACAATGTCTATCTTTACCCCCGCCTCTTTTCGCTATACTTCATGAATGCTATTGTTACGGGAGCTGCCCAGGGAATTGGGTTTGAAATCTGTCGGCAGCTGGCCCTTCGGGGAAACTCAGTTGTACTCAACGATGTGGATGAAACGCTGGCCGAAGAAGCCGCTGGAAAAATACAGGCCGAAGGCGGCCGTTGTCTGGCCGTTCCCGGTGATGCCTCGGATGTTTCTTTCATTCAGTACCTGGTCTCGAAAACCGTAGCATCTTTCGGTTCAGTAGACATTCTGGTGGCCAATGCGGGCATTACTACGTTTGGCGATTTTTTTGAGTATCAGCCCGAGTCACTCCAAAAATTACTGGATCTGAACATTCGCGGCAACTTTTTTCTGACGCAACAGGCGGCTCGCCAGATGCGAGCTCAGGGGCAGGGCGGTCGGATTTTGCTCATGTCTTCCGTTACGGGTCAGCAGGCCCACGCTTACCTGGCGGCCTACGGAATGACGAAAGCGGCCCTCCAGATGCTGGCGAAATCGCTGGTGGCCGAGCTTTCTCCCTACGGTATTACCATCAACTGCGTAGCTCCGGGGGCCACCCTGACCGAACGCACGCTCGACGATCCCGAATACATCCCGACCTGGTCTCGCATTACGCCCCTGGGTAAACCCGCTGACGTTGCCGACATTGCAGCCGCCGCACTCTTTCTAACTTCGCCCGAGGCAGGTCATATCACGGGGCAGACGCTGGTGGTGGATGGCGGCTGGTCGAGCGTCAGTCCTTCCCCCTATTGATTACACAGGCATACGTTTTTTTCATATTGGTTTGCGATCGACTTATCTCTTCATTTCATTAAGCTTTTTATGCAGTTTGTACTCAAGCAATTTCACGAACTTACGCCTCAGGAACTATACGATATTCTAGCTCTACGTGCTGAAGTTTTCATTGTTGAACAAAAGTGTCCCTATCAGGATATTGACGGCAACGATCAGAAAGCCTGGCATTGCATGGGCAAGGATGACACGACGGGCAAACTTATTGCCTACACGCGACTCTTTGCGAAGGACGTATGCTACCAGGGCTACACGGCCATTGGTCGGGTCGTTACGGCACCCGATGTTCGCAGTACGGGTTTAGGAAAAAGGCTGATGGATGCCTCCATTGCCTACTGCCGTCGGTTGTTCGGCCCTCATTCCATTAAAATTGGTGCACAGACGTACCTGCTCTCTTTTTATAAATCGCTCGGGTTTGTTTCGACGGGTCAGGAATACGTGGAAGATGGCATTCCGCATACGTACATGACGTATGAGCACCATTCGAAAATTTCCTAATACTCAAAAGCGTCCATCGTAGAAACGGTGGACGCTTTTGCTTGCTGGTTCGTATTTCCTAAAACAGAAAAGCCGAAGCAAGCAGGGCTTTCTTCGGCTTTGTCACGCTCAAGCGTTAATGAGTTAATTATCCTCCGCTGCGTTAATGACTTTCAGAGCGTGCGATCCGGTGAAAGTCCGGCCGTACGCATCTTTGGCCCGTACTTCCAGCGTGTGTTCACCCGCGGGTAGATTTCCGGGCAAGGTGGCTTTCCACAAGTGCGTACAAGGCACCGGATTCGACGGACGTGTACCTTGCAGCGGCTCGGCAGCTTCATCCCAACGCAAACGCGTACTGACCATGATTGGATCGGGTTCTTCGGTATAGGTCATGGCTTTCCATTCGTTGTTATCCACCCGATACTCGAGCTGATCCTTTTTGCTGCCTTGGAAAAAGTTAGCGTACACTTCCCCTTTTCCGGATTGACGACGGGCAATTACTTTGGGAGCATGAATACCGATTTTGTACGTCTCGGGCTGACCCGCCACCCGGTAATCAAATGCGTACTGGTTGCCATTGAAGGAAAGAAACATGTACCCTTTAGGCGTACCGTCCCGCATCATTGAAACGGGTACGCCCTGAGCGTTCATTTCACCGGAATACCAGTCCCCGGAAGTCGTTCCTACGTTGTACTCGTGATGAGGCGTTTCGCGGGCAAAGCCTTCTTCCTTACCAAAGGAATGGTGCAGTTGAAAGTGCGTATGAGCCGATAAGGACAAGGTATGGGGGAAATCTTTGAGGGCATTGAACATCCGTTGCCGATCTTCCTGCCGAAATTCTTCGAAGGGCGGAATGTGGTAGCAGAATACAATCAGGTAATCTTTCGGTACGAGTTTCAGATCGTTTTCGATAAAATCCAGCTGATCCGGACGTAGACCGCCCTGATAACCTTTGCCATCGCGGGGATCGGGATAGAGAATATTGTCGAGTACGACAAAATGGACTTTCCCGCTGTTAAACGCGTAGTTGTTCGGGCCAAAGGCGGCTTCGAAACTTTCGTCGGAAAGGCTGTCCGTCTGAGCGTCGTAGTTCATGTCGTGGTTCCCCATAACATGGAACCAGGGTACGCCCAATTTCTGAATGGCCTGCTTGTAAGGTCCGTACAGATTCGGATTGTCCCCTACTTCATCGCCCATGCTGATGCCGAAACGTACGTCCTGAGTCTTGGTTTTTACTTCGTCGATGATACCTTTTTCAAAGAACATCACCTGCTCCGGCGTATACACCTGCGGATCTCCGAAGACGAGCATTTTGTAAGTCTCGGGCTCGTTTTGTTTAATCAGGGCAAAATCTACGGTTTTGGGCAGTGCACCCGTAGCAGCGACGCCCGCGAACTTGGTTTTGGGTGACCCCTGGGGTTTATGGTGGCGGTAAAACTGCGGCAGGTTGTATTCATTTACCGGCAGACGATACCCCGTTGGCTTGATGACAAAAAGCGTATTATCCTGTCCTAGCGGCAGCGTATACACACCTTTTTCATCGGTCAGTACGACTTCACGGCCATTGGATACGGCCACTTTCGCTAGTCCGACTTCCTTTTTATCCTTCTTGCCGTTTCCGTTTTGATCGTCGTAGACGTAGCCTTTCACCTGACTCTGGGCGAAAGCGGCACTGCACAAAAGGGTACTCAGCCCGCAGGCCAGCCATTGCTGTTTCATGGTTCGTGTCATTAGTCGTTCCACTCCTCTTCGTCTGAAATAAAGTCGTATTCTTCCAATAGAAACTCCGTCATCTCCTCGAAAATGGCATCCAGAACACCCGACTGCGTAGGTTCGGCATCGTACCAGCGAATGATCGAGCTTTTCGCTAAAACGGGCTGATCTTCATCATTACGGTCGACGCGAATCAGAAAAGAAGGTTGGTCCGTATGGAGTACATAATCAACGTCCGTTTCGTTGGGCATTGATAGTAGAAACTTGGGAAGCATGGCGATGTGATGCATGTGTTTTACGCCGCAAAATTGTAGCGAAGTCCTAGGTTTGACCAAGTTATATTTTCGTTAAGCGGCTTCACAAAAAGTTAATGCAATGCCGTTAACGCCTGTTGCAGACGCCATTAACGTCCCATAACCACTTACGCTATACGTAACATTTATACAAAAAGTAAATGCCGATACGGTTATGACTAAACCGTATCGGCATTGATTGCACGTAGTAATTGGGGCGTAATTAGAATTCCACCACCAGACCTACGGAAGCGTAGTTGATCCAGTTGAAGGTGTACACGCGATCTACGTCGGCTCCGCCTTCTACAACCCGGTAGCCCAGTTTGACAAAGGCCTGCTCGCCCAAGGCATACGTGGCTCCCGCAAAAATATCTTCGGCCCGACCTTGCTTGGAGCCCAAGGCATCGCCTTCCACCAGAACACCCCAGCGTTTGCCCGGCTGCCAGGAGGCGTAGAAGTTAATCAGCGGTACAAAACCGAAGTTATCAAAATTGGTATCCTGCGTATCATTCTTATAACGAACCTTGGCATCCCGGATTTTTGCCGTCACACCCGCTCCTACCCGCCAGTGCTCGTTAGCCACGAAATCGTAGCGATAGGTTAGCCGATAAGAGTTGAATTTGTAGTCTACTTCCACGGGCTTCCCGGCTTCGAATACCTGCCCGTTAAAAGAAACGTTTTCCTGAAAAGCTCCGTCGTAGCGAACCGTGAGCGGAGCGTACAGAGCCGAAATCGTGTGCCGATTGTTGATGGTATAGCCCGCCCGCAAACGGAAAAAGACCTTGGGTTTGACGTCCAGCTCTTTGCCAATATCCACCAGCGTACCGCTCTGATTGGGAATACGGATCCGGTTGTAAGGCGTTCCAAACACCAGACCTGACTCCAGATCCAGTCGAATTTGAGCCTGAGCGGCACTAGCACAAACCAAGCCCAGTAGAAGTAAGAATAAAGATTTTGCTTTCATGGGTTGTGAAATTTTTCAAAACTAACCTTCAGTATTAATTATTTGTTTGAAACTTTGTCTGGTATACATAGTCCTTAGAAAGGGGTTCGTTCTACCGGAGGCGGAGTTTGGTAAAAACTTCAGACCACTGGTTTTACGTACATGCCCGGTAGGTGGTGCTGTTAATTGCTAGTTGAGATATGTTGTATTCCGATGTACTGTATGGTTCGCATGAGATTACGGGAGTCTTTGAAACGCTAATCCAGAGTTCGTTTTTCCAACGCTTACAATTCATTCACCAGGGTGGAGCTATCTTCCTGGTCAATCCCCAGATACGGCATACCCGTTTTGAGCATTCCGTTGGGGTAATGCTGCTCATCCGGCAACTCGGTGGTTCGGAAAAAGAACAGGTAGCGGGCCTACTGCATGATCTTTCACATACGGCTTTTTCGCACGTGATTGATTACGTACTGAACCATCAGGAAGAAGATTTTCACGAAAAGTGGTTTGCGTACTTTCTTCAGCAGCCCGAAATTTCTTCCATTCTGGAGGCCTATGGCTATACTTCGGATGAGTTTCTGACGGGTTCGTTTCCAATTCTGGAACAACCCCTGCCCCATTTGTGTGCCGATCGGCTGGATTATACCCTGCGGGATTTGTACTGGGCAGGGTTACTGACGCTTAAAGAAATTCATGCGTTTCTGGAAAATGTAATGGTATACAAAAACCGAATGGTGGTGACTTCCCTGGCCGCTGCCCGCTGGATTAAGGAAAAGTATACGGTACTCAATCAGGAGTATTTTCAGAAGAAGGAGCACCTGTACGCCAATCAGAAACTGGCGGAATTGTTACGCGAATTATTAGAACATAACTTCTTGCTGGAAGACGACTTTTTCCAAAACGATACGCACGTAATTAATCTGATTGACTTCAGCCTACACGCTCGCATGAAACTGGATAAGATTCGAAGCATGAGCGATTTTAATCCGATTGTTCCGAGCAATATCATTTTGAAGAAACGGGAAATTGATCCCGAAATTCTGGAGCACGGCCGGGTGTACCGCCTGAGCGAGCGGCAGGGTTAAGGCATTATTGATACACGTCCCGTCCCATGGGTTGTACCCATGGCTAATCATCGTTGAATCCCTTCGGGGTTAAGGATCCTGACCTTTAAACGGATAACACTGGTGCAAGTTTGGGTATGCGTACCCGTCTCTGTCTTTTGTAACCGAGCTGCTAACCCCGAAGGGGTTCAACCGTATTAGCCCCGCATGCAATGCGGGGAGTATCAGTTAGGCGGTTGGCCCTTAGAAAGGGTCCGAGGGTAGGTACGGGTTTGGACACCTGCACCCGTTAAATCAAATTGATTTCTTTTTCCTATAGGGGGCAAACAAAAGCATCCCGAAAGCTTAACACTTTCGGGATGCTTTATACTTCAGACACTTGCAAACTTACCAGCCCTGATTTTGAGCCAGCGTACCCTTACTATTCTGAATTTCCATCGGAGGGATCGGCCAGACGTGATGAATAGCCGGGTTAAACATCCGGGCGGCGTAAATCACCCGACCGTCCGCGTGGTGTAGCGGCTGGGCGTACACGGCCTGAGCATCGCCCCAGCGAACCAGATCAAAGTGACGATCGGTCCATTCACCCGCCAGTTCGCACCGACGTTCGCGTTTCAGATCAGATAGCGTGGCATTGGTCAGCGTAGATAGTCCGGCCCGTTTACGAATCAGGTTTAGCTCCGTATCCGCGTTTTTATTCTGCATCAGTTTGGCTTCTGCTTTGATCAACAGTACGTCCGCGTACCGCAGCAGGGGAACGTTCAGCGACGTAGAAGGTTTATCGCCGTTTGGATTCACGTACGTACCAATCGGATTGGCATAGCTGTACGGTTCCATGTACTTGCGGAACTGATAACCCGTCCGGTTGCTGGAGCTTACCTTAAAGTTATCCTGGTTATAGCTACGCTCCTCACCGAAGTACATGAACTTGTCACCCGTTTTCAGAATCGTAGCTTCGCGGCGTTTGTCACCCGCCGGGTAGGTATCGTACAGCTCTTTTGTCGGATAGAAGTTACCCCAGCCATTGTACAATCCCCAGCCTTTATCATCCAAACATACACCGGGGAAGATACAGCCAAACCGCGTATCGGACGCACTCGAGGTTACTGACCAGATGTACTCTTTCGACCAGTTATTAGCCGTTTTAAAAACGTCTTCAAAATTATCCAGCAGGGCGTGCTGACCACTCGTAATAACCAGATCCGCGTATTTTTCGGCATTCGCCCAATCTTTGGCGTACAGATACGTCCGGGCCAAATATGCCCAGGCGGCCGTTTTATGAGCCCGTCCGTAATCCGCGGCTTTGTAGGCAGAGAAGAGCGGTAACAAGTCCGCCGCCTTTTTCAGATCTTCGGCGATGTAGGCGTAATTCTCCGCCACGCTCTTCGTCCGGGTTACGTAAATATTTTCCGGGTTTTCGCGATCCTGAATGGGAATCCCCGCCCGGTTATCGCCGTATCGATACGCTAATTCCAGGTGCATGACCGCGTGGTTGAAGTACGCTTCGCCCAGATACTGATTCTTCAGCTTTTCATCCATCGTAATTTTCGGCACATTCCGCAGTACATCATTGGCCCGTTTCATGACCATGTAATGTTTAGCCCAGATGTTCCGCGTATCGGATTCGTCGCCCGTTACCTGAAAATTCTTGATCCGTTCGGCATTATCGCGGGGTTTGGTACCGATGTCATCGCTGGCGTTGTTGAGCCAGAAGAAACCCCGACCGTACATGTCGTCGTCGCTGTACAGTTCGTAGATGCTATTCACGCCCGCCAACGCATCGCTGGAGGTTTTCCAGAAGTTACCCGTAGTGGGGGCTCCCTGGGGGGTCATGTCGAGATTTTTGTCGCAGGCCGTTAGTCCCAGAGCCAGCAGAAGAATATATTTTTTCATGACGGATAATTAGAAAGAAAGGTTTACGCCAAACATGAATACGCGGGACAAGGGATACTTCGCCACGTCCTGACCAAAGCTGCTGATCCCTACTTCGGGGTCCATGCCGCTGTATTTGGTGAGGGTGAAGAGGTTCTGTCCGGTCAGATATACGCGTGCTTTTACGGCTTTGGTAACCGTAGCAGGTACAGTATAGCCCAGCGTCAGGCTTTTCAGTCGCAGATAGCTTCCGTCTTCGAGGTAGAAGTCTGAAATACGGCTGAAGTTACTGTTGGGATCCGAACCCGCCCGCAGCCGGGGAATCGTACCGCCGGGGTTGGTCGGGCTCCAGGCGTCTTTCACTTCTTCCAGCATGTTATAACCCGGATATGTACCAGGGTTCAGGGCCAGGTTTCGCAGGGAATTGAAGATTTTGTTACCCGCGGATCCCTGGAGGAATACGTTCAGATCGAAGCCCCGGAAGGAGGCATTTCCGTTCAGACTAAAGGTTTTCGTCGGTAATACGTTGCCCAGTACCACGCGGTCCTTATCGTTGATTACGCCGTCGCCGTTCGTATCCATAAATTTAAAATCTCCCGCTTTAGCGTTAGCCTGGTAACGAGCACCACTGCTGTTTACGTACTCCGCAGCTTCCACATCCGACTGAAAGATACCCGCCGTTTGGTAGCCATAGAAGGCTCCAAAAGGCTGCCCAACCATGTGGAAGTTGGCGTTGGGCAGATTCCGTACCCGCGATCCGATGGGTAGCAATTCCTGACCCGACGGCAATGATTTTACTTCATTTTTCAGGAACGAAACATTGGCACTCAGATCGTACTTGAAGTCGCCCAGACTTTGCTGATACGTTAAACCGATTTCAATTCCCCGGTTTTCGGTTTCACCCGCGTTGATGGTACGGCCATCGGGCGTACCGGCTACGCCTGGTAGTTGCTCCTGAAACAACATGTTTTGGTTACGTTTCGAGAACACGTCAATCGAGCCAAACAGGCGGTTTTGCAGGAAGCCAAAATCCAGACCTACGTTCGTTTGCTGGGAAGTTTCCCACCGCAGATTGGGATTAGACAAGGCCCGCTCGGCGTATCCGTAATTGATCACGGGCGTCGATCCCAGCATGGCCATTGACTGAGCCAGTGGCAAACTATACGCGTAATCGGACAGACCCGCCAGGTTACCAATCTTACCCCAACTGGCCCGTAGTTTCAGGTTACTAATCCAGTTGGTACGGCTTAGGAAAGCTTCGTCCGAAATGTTCCAGCCCGCCGACAACGACGGATACCACTCCCAACGACTGGCGTTCAGTAGTTTAGACGTACCATCCCGACGAATGATGGCTGAAAATAGATATTTCTCGCCAAAATTATAGTTGGCCCGTCCGACGTACGACTCCAAACCACGCTCGAATACATTCGATCGGTCGTACTGAATCAGCTTGGCATTTTTCAGGTACCGCAGGGAAGGATCTTCATTATCGAAACCCGTTCCTTTCACCCCAAAATCTTCGGCTTTGGTATGCTGATACGTATGACCGACGAGCAGATCGAGGTTATGTTTTCCAGCGAAGGTCCGGTTGAAATTCAGCGTCTGTTCGTTCAGTACATCCGTGGAGCTGTAGCTGCTTTGGTACAGTTCGTTGAAATCGAAAATCTTACCGGGCTCGGTTACGCGTACCGTAAATTGCTTGTAATCGTTTTTGATTTGCGTAATCCCCCAGTTACTCCGGAAGTTCAAGCCTTTAACAATTTCCCATTCCAGGTAGGGATTGATGAATACGTTCGTGACGGGATTGCGGTTGTCAAGACGCTTCAGATACGCCACCGGGTTGACCAGATCTCCGTACGAGCCCGCGTACTGCTCGGGTACACCCCCGAAGCGACCGGAGCCGTCGTTACGGTAGACCGTGGCATTGGGCGGATAGAAAATGGCTGTTGCGATGGCTCCGGTATACGCACTCGTTGTGTTTCCGGTTTGACCATTATTGACGGTATACGAAAGGTTTTCACCAATTTTTACGCCCTTGGCAATCTGATGTACGGAGTTGAGTCGCAGCGTGTACCGATCCGAAAAAGTGTTCAGCAGAATTCCTTCGTTTTTACGGTAGCCGCCCGAGAAAAAGAAGTTCGATTTCTCCGTACCGCCGCTTACTGAGGCATCGATATTGTAGATTTTTCCCGTCTGGAACAGCTCGTCCATCCAGTTGGTTTTCGTTACGCGGGAATCCGGATTGATGGTCGCATCAAAGGCCAGAATTCGGGGCAAACCGGCGTTATCGGTCGCCGTATTCATGGCGTCGGCAAAATCGGCGGCGTTCAGGGGTTTGAGCTTCTTGGCTACCTGCTGAAAACCCTGCTGATAGTTCAGATTTACTTTCATCTGCCCACTGGTACCGCGTTTGGTCGTTACCAGAATAACCCCCGCCGACGCCCGTGCTCCGTAGATGGCTGCCGACGCATCTTTGAGTACGCTCACCGACTGAATATCATTGGGGTTAATCGAACTAAACGTTCCCGGATAAATAACGCCATCTACAACCAGTAAGGGGCTTTCATCGTTCAGCGAACCAATCCCGCGTACTTTAATGGTAGGCGAAGCGGTAGGATCTCCCCCTTCGTTGACCACCGTCACACCCGCTACCGTTCCCTGGAGTACTTCCGAGGCATTGTTATAATTCCGGCTGCTGATTTCCTTGGTTGGAATAGTGGCAACGGCTCCGAGTACTTCTTTTTTCTGCTGAGCACCGTACCCAACGACGACCATTTCCGTCAGTTGTTTCGAAGAAGGTGTCAGGGCAATATCCAGACTGGTTTGTGACTTTACGGCCACTTCTACGTTGGTGTACCCCACGTACGAAATTACCAGCGTTACCTCGCCGTCGGGTAGTTGCAGACTGTACCGTCCATCGGCACCCGTCGTTACACCGGTTTGCGTGCCTTTGATCGCTACTGTCGCTCCAGCCAGAGCCTCGCCCGTTTCCTGATCGGTCACGCGGCCCGTAATACGTCCGGCCTGAAATACGCTCGCTTCGAGCCGATCGCGAACCATCCGAAGATGTGCCAGATCAGATTGTGGCTCGGCGGCCAAACTACCCAATCCCAGAAAACAGCCCATCAGCGTAATCCAGGGGGTTTTTGAATAGATTTTTTCCATAGGAAATTTGAACGAGTAGATTTTTCAATAGGATTCAGATAATCCGTGGGATTTAACAGGCCGCACACCTGACCTCAGTTTCCGAAGATACTGAGTAGGGCGAAGTATTCATCAGGAAAAGAGGAAATAGGAAGCTTGGCGGGACTATAACTTGCAATCAACTACGTATACGTTACGAAACGTCAGCTAGAGGATCATTCTGATTTACGCTTGTGTTTATCCGCATCTTTCAAATCAGCCGCAAAGAGAGTTCATCCGAAGACAATCACCGAAGATTGTGAATTAAGGATTTATGAATTCTTCGTCTGAATTTTTAAACAAAATTTGATTTCACAGATCCGTATTTGCCCTTGTTACACGCTTATAGCTTTCCTTACTACGCCCCGCATTCTGGCATGAAAGGATGTACAGACTAGCATTACGTACCCCTCCGTACTATTTTATCCGATCTTTTCTCCACCCTACCAATCCAAATAGATCGTAGATTAGCCATTCCATTCATTTTTGGTCTTCTTCGCATGAAAAAATACTACCTGACCCTCTTACTGGCAACTTCGCTTTTCTCGTCGAACGCCCAAAGTCTCTACGAACCCGCCGTATTTACCGATGCCCAGCGTCTGGAAAAAATCCGGCAGGCCCTACCCGCCGTTGAAAAACTGGTGGAAGAAGAATTCAATAAAAATAAGTTTCCGGGACTGGCTTACGGCATCATCGTAGACGGACAACTCCTGCACACCAAAAGTTTTGGGTACACCGACATCGCCCGTAAGACGCCCGCCAGCGAAAAATCGCTCTTCCGGATTGCGTCCATGAGCAAGAGTGTAACCGCGATGGCGATTCTCAAGCTACGCGATGAAGGCAAACTTCGCCTCGACGATCCTGTGCAACAGTATATTCCGGAACTCAAGAAAACCCCGGCTCTGACGGTTGATGCCCCGCTCATTACCATCCGGCATCTGCTGACGCACGCGGCGGGCTTTCCCGAAGACAACCCCTGGGGGGACCGTCAACTCGCCATTTCGGATATGAATTTCCTGAAAATGCTCAACAAGGGCGTCAGTCTTTCCAATCCGCCGGGCGTTGCTTACGAGTACAGCAACATGGGTTTTGCCATGCTGGGTCGGATCATTACCGTGGTCAGCAAAATGCCCTATCAAACCTACATCGACCAGAACATTTTCAAGCCCCTGGGCATGACGCAAACCTTCTGGGAATACGCGAAAGCTCCGGCTGACTTACTGGCTCACGGGTATCGTTGGGAAAACGAAAAATGGTCCGAAGAAAAACTCCTACACGATGGAGCCTACGGAGCGATGGGCGGTTTGATCACTTCCATTGAAGATTTCAGTAAGTATATGGCCTTCCATCAGGCCGCCTGGCCGCCTCGTAGTGAAGCAGGCTCTGGTCCCATTAGCCGGAGTTCCGTACGCGAAATGCACCAGCCTGCTAATTTTGCCAGTCTTGTTACCAGTACGAAGACCGATGGTAAGCCCTACAGCGTCGCTACTTCTTACGCGTATGGGTTACGTTGGACCAAAGATTCGGACCACATCATGACCGTCGGACACAGCGGAGGCTTACCCGGCTTCGGCAGTAACTGGCGGATTTTGCCCGAGTACGGTATTGGCGTGGTGAGTTACATGAACCTCACGTATGCCAACGCCAATGCCCTCAACACGAAGATCATCGACCTGCTTCGAGTACAGGCCGATTTTCACAAACGACAACTGCCCGTATCAAAGGTACTGGCCCAACGCAAAGAGGAAATCATCAAGGTACTGCGGGACTGGAACCGGGCGAATCAATACCCCATTTTTGCGGAGAACTTCTTCCCCGATCATTCACAGGCCATTCGTAAGAAAGCCTCGGATGAACTCTTTATCCGTATTGGAAAGATTGTAAAGGTAGGCGAACTGGTTCCGGAGAACCAGCTGCGGGGAGCTTTTATCATGGAAGGTGAAAAAGGAAAAGTACAGGTCTATTTCACGCTTTCGCCGGAAAAACCCGCTCTGATTCAACAATTGGACCTGCTGGAAATACAATAGAAGCGGCTAAACTGGCTACCACCGTTCTAGTACTCGAACCGCCGGGAAGTAATTCCAGGCATTATTCTTTGACCAATTCCTTTTTTAACCACATGTACGAATCATGGAATATAGAGCATTAGGTGAATCAGGAGTAAAAGCTTCCGCCATTACGTTTGGTGCCTGGGCCATTGGGGGCTGGATGTGGGGCGGAGCCGACCGCAAAGAAGCCATAGAAGCTATTCGGGCCTCCATCAGTGAGGGTGTTTCTTCGATTGATACGGCCCCTATTTACGGTCAGGGCGTCAGTGAAGATATTGTGGGTGAAGCTCTGGCGGGAATTTCCCGCGATCAAGTACAGATCCTGACCAAGTTTGGAATGCGTTGGGATGTGCAGAAAGGCGATTTTGCCTTCCATACGAAAGACAACGACGGTCAGGAACTGGACATTTACAAATACGCTTCCCGCGATAGTATCATTGAAGAATGTGAAAATAGCCTGCGTCGCCTGCGTACGGACTACATCGACCTGTACCA
>NZ_JBMDWJ010000230.1:0-6148 GCF_048595215.1 Siphonobacter sp. | reverse complement strand
TGATACAAAAAAGCCCCGAAGCGTTATGCTTCGGGGCTTTTTTATAGGGACTGTTTAATCTTAAAATCCTACGACTGCGGACTGGCGGATGGCTTCGTAAATCATCTCCCCAAATTGGGTACGGATATTCAACTGGCCAATCTTCGAATTATTCCGGGTAGGATACACGCGGTTTGAAAGGAAGATGTACAGCATTTTTTCCTTCGGTTCCACCCAAACGAACGTTCCGGTGAAGCCCGAGTGACCAAAACTTGCCGGACTCGCCGATGGAGGCCCGGACAAACCAGGACGCTTGCGATCGGGCTTATCAAAACCAATGCCCCGACGACTGTTTACTTCCACCGGGAAAGGATACGAGGTCCATTGGTGTAAGGTTTTTTCGCTGATGAATCGCTGATTGCCGTACACGCCGCCGTTGAGGTACATCTGGTACAGTTTAGCCAGATCGTTGGCGGTACCGAATAAACCCGCATGGCCCGAGATACCGCCCAGCAATGTAGCTCCTTCATCGTGTACCCGACCTTGAATGAGTTCTTTCCGGAACAGCGAATCATACTCCGTGGGAATGATGCGGTCAAGCGGGTAGTGTTCCCGTGGATTGTACGTGAGCGTCGTCGCTCCCATGGGCCGGTAGAACGTATTTTTCAGGTAATCTTCCCACTTTTCACCCGTCAGCTTCTCCACAATTTGCGGATAGAGATAGTACGACAAATCGCTGTATACGTAGCCCTGTTTGGGTTTAACGGGGGATTCTTCAATTTGTCGTAATAACTCCCGTCGGTAACGGCGGTGCAGGAACAGGTGGTCAGCGACCGCAATCGGATAGCGACGACTTTGCTCGGTGCTGAACGTACGCGGTTTCCAGCCACTTTCACGAGTAGAGTCCAGAGCTGTTTGCCAGAAAGGAATCCAGGCTTTCAGACCCGCCTGGTGGGTTAAAATATCGATCAGTTTCAGATCGGCTTTGTTGGAATTTTTCCATTTGGGGAACAGCTCACCCAGCGTCATATCCGGACGAAACTTGCCTTCATCCTGCATCCGCATCAGAGCCAGTACCGAGGTACTGACTTTCGTGACCGAAGCCAGATCGTATAAATCGCCTTCCCGAACCAGTTGTGAACTTTCGTAGGTCGGTTTTCCGTAGACTTTCTTGAAGATCACTGCTCCATCTTTGGCGACCAGTACCGAAGCTCCGGGGTACGCTTGGGCCATGAGCCCCTGATTGACAATGGAATCGAGTTTCGCATTCAGAATGCGGGAATCGATTCCCACCATTTCGGGCATTGCGTACTGAAAACGACCCATCGGCTGCACCCGTAAGCCATCGCCAAACTTGAAATTCGGATTCACCGTAACGGGCAACTGACCGTTGGCTCCGATCCCTCCGCCCACCAGCTGAGCGGCTAGTTCCTGCATCACCGCCGTTTCCTGATACGTGACGACCAGGGCTTTAGATTGCTCGATTCCCGGCAATTGATTCAGTACATAAGGATTTCCGAAGAACAGGTACGCAGCATTGGACAGACCCGTAAAGTTCTTGGCCAGTTTCAAATTCGGCTCGGGCCAGGCGTTAGCTGATCGCATAAATGGACTATGCAGCGACACCAGTACCAGATCGTATCCGGCCAGTTTTTCTTTGATTGCTGTGAGTTGAGCCTCCGGGGTCTTCGTATCCACCCGAAAGGTATCTACGGGCAGATAGTTCATCAGCATGGCCTGAAAAGCAGTCGGATTGGCGGGTCCTTGAGCGGGCGTCCCGACGCTGATGGCAGCCACTTTCGTACGCATCAAATCCTTAATGGGTAGGGTACCCCCTTCGTTCCGCAGGACGGTGATGCTGCCTTCGGCCATCTTACGGGCTAATGCTTCCGCTCGGGGCTGATTTAAGTCTTCGCTCAATCGGGCCAGCGGAGCCGGTTGGTACTTGTCCAATCCCAGCCAGGCCTTGGCCCGCAGAATCCGGCGTACTTTATCGTCCAGATCCGCCTGAGAAATTTCACCCGACTGTAAAGCTTTTTTTATCGCCTGAACCATCACCGGTACATCGGTAAACGTCTCCAGTACATCATTTCCGGCTAACAGAGCTTTTACCCCCGCAACACCCGGCGGATAATGCTTGGCTACGCCCTGCATCTCCATGGCATCGGTAAAAATGAGCCCTTCAAAACCTAGTTCTTTCCGTAATAAATCCGTTACGATGGGCTTGGAAAGCGTCGAGGCCTGATTCGGCGTAGGGTCAAGAGCGGGAATACTCAGGTGAGCAATCATGACACCATTGAGACCCCGTTCAATCAGATGCTTGAACGGATACAGTTCCAGCGAATCCAGTCGGGCCCGCGTATGATTGATGATGGGCAGGTCCGCATGAGAATCAACGTCGGTATCGCCGTGACCGGGAAAGTGCTTGGCCGTCGTAATCAGACCCGCATCCTGCATTCCCCGCATGTACGCCTGCGATTTCCGTAGTACTTCCTCCCGGTTTTCACCAAACGAGCGGAAACCAATCACGGGATTGTTGGGATTGTTGTTCACGTCTGCTACAGGAGCGTAGTTGATGTGAATCCCCGCCCGGCGACACTGTTCTCCAATTTGCTTGCCCATGCGGTAAAACCAGTCGTCGTTCATTCGAATGGCTCCCAGGGTCAGTGCATACGGATAACGAACGGTACTGTCGAGTCGCATGGTTAGACCCCATTCCAAATCCTCACCCATCATCATGGGTACGGTGGAAATAGCCTGTAAGTCGTTGATCATCGACGTTTGTCGATAAGGCTGATTGGCAAACCAGACGAAACCGCCGACTTTGTAGTCACGTACCCAACTTTTGAGTTTTTCCTGATCGTAAGGCTGATTGGTAAAATTGGCCCGGGGCATCATGAGCTGGCCAATTTTTTCATCGACGGTGAGACGAGCAAAGACCGAGTCGGCCCAGCGTTGATTACCCGTCGTAAAAGGTTTTTGAGCGTACGAGGCAAGCGATACCAGAAGAGCGGTACCCAGAGGAAGCAAACGTTTCATATATACAAAAATAGAGCATTGCCCGAAGTTTGCGGGAGTATGGTAACTTTTCTACGTAGGAAAAGATAATTTTTGCAAAGAAGCCTTTGAAAGTGATTTATTAGGCGAATACTCATTTCTAAAAAAGATCCGTATTACTCATCGGCTTTCAATGGCCTTGGTTAAGGATTTACCTTGATTTCGTAAATGGTTGACCAGAGTTTTCCCGTTACGTACCAATTCCCCGAGGTAGAGTCAAAGGCAATTCCGTTCATCTCCAGCGCTTGTGGGTACTTCGTTTTCGCATCCTGTTGTAAGGAGCTCAAGTCCATTTTTCCCGTCACCTGTCCCGTCTCCGGATTGATTTTCACAACCGTAGCAGTCGTATACACATTCGCGTAGATATAGCCTTTGACGTATTCCAGCTCGTTTAGATTAATCACGGCACCCTGTTCATCGATTACCGTTAGTACTTTCACCACGGCAAAGGTAGTAGGGTCCAGGTAGGTCAGGTTTTGCGTACCATCGCTCATGATCAGGTACGTACCATCAGTAGTCAGCCCCCAGCCTTCTTTACTGGGAAAGGTAAACGTACCCAGTGATTTGAACGTCCGGGCATCGTAGATAAAACCCTTTTTTGAAAGGTAGGTCAACTGGTAAAGCTTGTCTTTTAAGAAGACAATTCCTTCCCCGAAGTATTGATCGCGGTCCAGTTCAACTTTCGTTTGTATTTTTCCTGAGGATAAATCCACTTCGCCAACGATGGACTGCGTCTGGGGTAATTCCTTCGGTGAGCCCGTACTTTCATACAATTTCCCGTCGTATATCTGTAATCCTTCGGTAAACGCATTGGTATCGTGCGGATGCGTTTTAACTACGGTATAGTGCAAAACCGGCGTGGCTGCGGGACTGTCTTTTGCTTCACTAGAAGATTTTGGAGCATCGTTGCAGGCCGTTAGAAGACTGCAACCGAGGAAAATAAGAATGGACTTTCGAAGGACTGATTTCAAGCGATTCATTACGTTAAACGTTTCCAGAACGATTTTTTGGTATCGCAGCGATGCACTGGCATACCAGGTACGAACTTACACGTTTATTGATTGATCTTCTCTCCGTACAAACAAAAAGCCGGAACCTCCCGGCTCCGGCTCTTCAACTAAAAGTATTTACTACAGATCAGCAATTTTTTTGTTGATCTCGTCTTTGGTTTTACCTGTCTTTTGCTGGAGTCGGCCCCACAGTTCGTCTTCTTTACCTTCTTCGTAAACCAGATCATCGTCGGTAAGGTCTCCGTAGGCTTGTTTGATTTTACCTTTCAGTTCGTTCCAGTTTCCTTTAAGCGTCGTCTCGTTCATGACTGTATTCATTTTAAGGTTAAAGCGTAATTGCTGATTTTACTACCAAAAAACTCATTCCAGCCAGGGTTCTGACCCCAATTTTAAGCTTGACCGTACGCTTTTAGCATCGGTTCGCGTAAAGTCTTGCCCGCTCCCAGGCTCACGAAGGCGATCATTTCCGCGAGTTCGGCCGGATTGATCCAGGTTTTAAAATCCGCATCGGGCATGTCTTTTCGATTGCTGGGCGTATCGATGGTACTGGGGGCTACAACCGTCGCAACCACATTTTTCTTCTTGCCCGCGGCGTTGATCAAATCAGCCAAACTGTTCACCAGCGATTTCGAAAGAGCATACGCTACCACGTGCTGTCCCGCAGAAGGGTCCAGAGCCGGACGCGAACCAATCAGTACAATGCGGCCACCGTTGGGCTGCTGACTCATCTGCTCAAATACGGGACGTGCTACCTGATAGGCCGACTGAAAGTTAATCTTTAACTGAGCTTCCACGGCGGCGTAATCCGTATCGAGCAGCGTACCCATCGCAAAGCCACCCACTAACAGTACTGCTACATCGATGGCTCCGTGTTCTGCTACGGTGTTTTCGACAAACTGCCGACAAGCCTGTTCGTCCGATACATCCAGGGCATACGGATGCAAGCCTTCCTGCGTGGGCATTGTTTGTGGATCGCGTACGGCAGCCACCACCGTATGACCCACCTGAAGAAATTGCTGCGTTACGCTGCGGCCCAGGCCACCCGTCGCTCCGGTAATTAAAACAATTGCCATAGCTATGCGTATAGTTAGAATTGTACGACTGATTTCACGTTGCCAGTACCCAAAAGTAAAACTTTCATAAACCGTTCGGGCGGCTTTGCCGTAAATTGATAAGCGGGCGTTTGCTCCCGCCTGCTTTTTCCGACTAAGTAGCCGGTACATTCTTTCAACTTTATCAAAGTACGTTATGAAATCATTTGTTCTTCTCGGATGTCTGAGTATCGTAAGTTTCTCCCTGCTGGCTCAGAGCCAACCCGCTAGTCCCTCTTCGCGACCTGTGACGAAGGAAATGCAGGAAATTTACGACCGGGCGAACGCCAAGCCTACGACTTCGATCATTACAACTCCCGCCAAAACGGAACCCGTTCACTCCAAACCCGAGAAACCCAGTTTTGATCCTACGGGTGATTTCCGGGGTCGTAGTTACATCGGGATCAAAGCGGGGGGTAATTATACAACGCAACTCAATAACCATACGGATGCCGAACTGAATTTTGCTCCGGGCTACCACGCGGGTATTGTATTCAATGCCGCTTTGGGAAATGTGGTCTCTTTCCAACCGGAAATTCTCTATAACCACAATGCTCTGAAGACGAAACAATTCAATGGTACCTACACGTTTACGTCTTCCAGTATAGACATTCCCTTACTGTTTCGTTTTTCCTTCGGTAATCAGACGCAGTTTTTTGTCAATGCCGGGGTAATGGGAAGTTATTTACTGAAAACAACTTCTGAACTGGCGGGAACCAAGATCAAAAATGACTTGTCTGATTGGGAATTTGCCGACCGTACTAAATTCTCGGGCGTAGCCGGCATTGGCGTAGCCCATAACCTGCCGAAGGGACAGATTTTTCTGGAAGCCCGTGGTCATTATCTTTTAGGGGATTTTTCGGAAGGTTTTTACAAGTCGGATGCCCTCCGCGACTTGCACGCAACTTTGTCTCTGGTTTATCTGATTCATTTTTAATTAAAACAGAAAACGGACCGCTGGTAAAGCGGTCCGTTTTCGTAAGGATGCGGAGTTCTACCCGATTTAGATTT
>NZ_JBMDWJ010000229.1:0-9111 GCF_048595215.1 Siphonobacter sp. | reverse complement strand
TCGGTGGGAGCAATTTCCGTTGTTACGTCGTGATCGGCCAGGTAGACTTTATAGTAATAGGGCTTGGCAACCTCTGACTTGTGTGAGAACCAGCTTGCCCGCTCGTCCTGATCGAAACGCAGTTTGCCCGTCGTAGGCATGATGGCAAACTGACCGTAATCATTGATCCAGGGACTCGGCTGGTGCGTTTGCTTGAAGCCGCGAATTTTATCCGAGTCGTAGGTATAAGCCCAGCCATCGCCCATTTTGCCAGTTTGGGGCATCCAGAAATTCATCCCCCAGGGCAAAGCAATGGCGGGATACGTATTTCCGGTGGACAGGCTGTATTTGGACTGGGTGCCCATGAGCGTATTCACCCACTCTACGGGTTCGGCTACCTTGGTCACTTCCTGGGCCGTTGCCGTAAGCATCGACAGGCCCATCAGACCAAGCAGACAAGAGCGTATCATTACTGAAATGTTTAAAAGGTTATCGTTATCAAGAAAAGTAGCAAGTTGGCGGTTTCAACTCAGTTTTTCATAGAAGAAAGCGGAAAAGGATCATAATCAGCATTAAAGCTCCTATAGATCGAGCAAACCCTATTAAAAATGGAGTTTTACCAAAAATGAAGGGAGAACTATGCCTTTTAAAAGTAATGAGGCTGAAGGCTCTAAGTAGGTCCCTGCTTCAGCAACTGATCTAATCGTTTTACGAAAACTTTTGAAGACAAATTATTATTCTGGAAGCACTTTTCTATACAATAACCTAAAGCTTTAAGCCTGTTGAAAAAAATCCAAGGACATGATTCCCTGGAAATCAGCTTCTTAAACATTTTTTATTACTCTACTAAATAAATAGATCAAGTATACTATTGACTTTATGTGATTCTTGCTTTTCCTTTGACCTAGTAATTCAATAAAGGCCCCATTATGTTAGCGAACTACGAACTGGTTTTCATTAACCTCCGCCTCCGCTCCTCTTTGTGTTGTAAGTAAGCCTGCTTTCTAGTCTTCACACCCACTCTTTCGCCCCGGAGGAGTCAGGGAAGTATTGCCTCTTACTCCACACAAAAGCAAGGACTCATGCACCAGACATTCGTTTTCAATAATGCCCTTACCGACGAGCAGCGTCGCTATTTTCAACAATACGGAATCATTCAGTTCAAGCAGTTCATTGATCGGTCCACCGTTCAGGAATTCATTCGGGAAGTCAACCGCGTCGAGCAGCATTTGCTGAAAACCCAGACAGAAAAGGTCAATGGGATACCGCTGAAGCTCGGTGAAAACGAACGCGGCGAACGGATGATTCAACGGCTGGCCTTTACTTCCCATTACAGCCAGACCCTGCGTGATTTTTTAAAAGACCCCCGCCTGCAGCTTCTGCTGGAATTACTGGGACCCTACGAGGGTCGTATCGGTGAACATGAGAAAGACGGTCTAGTCGTCAACCACTACGTCAATACGCCCACGAGTCAGTTCAAACAACTGGGCTGGCATACCGACAGCCCGCGTGATTTGTTTCTGGGGACCCGCATTCAGCCGATGCTGAACGTAGGCTTGCACCTCGACGACTGCCCCCAATCCAACGGAGGCTTGCGGGTACTGGCCGGTACGCACGAACAAAGTATATGGAAGCTCCTGTTTCGCAAAAAATACTTCATCGATAACCAACCCGATCCCAAAGAAGTCGGCTTCGACATTGAAGCCGGTGATTTAACCATCCACGACGGCCGGCTCTGGCACCGCGTTCAACAATCGCCCTTCATCGGAGAGCGGAGTCGCCGCCGTGTGATGTACATTCCCATCATTACCGGAGCCTACAGTCCCAAACACGCCGAAAGTCCTACGCCTTTTTACCATACGCTGGGAAGTCTGAAGTTTCCCAAACCCACGTTTCCGGGTGGATCCTTGTGGAAAAACTGGCAACCCGGCCTCGCTCGTTTTCTGAGTTAATCTCAACAGTCCTCGCCACCCGAGGACTGCTTTCTCTTCGACATTCTTAGGCAAAGAAACTATGCCCTACGCATTGATTACCGGAGCCGCTCAGGGGATTGGGCGAGCCATCGCCGAGCAACTGGCTCAGCGGCACTATGATTTACTACTGGTAGATCAGCAGGAAGAAAAACTGTACCGAACCGCTGAGGCGTTACGAAAGACGTATGGGGTACACATCCACGTATTAACGCTGGATTTGGCCCTCCCCGGTTGTCTGCGGGTGCTTCGCGTCTGGCAACAACAAGTGGGGCCTAACCTGGAAATCCTGGTAAACAATGCGGGCTTTGGCCTCAACGGAAGCTTCGAAGAGTTACCGATTCAGGAGCAGCTGGATATTGTGAATGTTAACATTCGGGCGGTACTGGAAATTACCCATGCGTTCTTACCGCTTCTGAAAAAACAACCGAAAGCGTATCTGCTGAATGTCTGTAGTACTACGGCTTACCAGACGGTCCCGTACTTAACGGTATACGCTGCCTCCAAAGCGTTCATTCTTTCCTTCACCCGAGGCTTACGCCATGAACTGCGAGACTCTTCGGTACAGGTTACGATGCTTAGTCCAGGCAGCACGGATACGGGCTTTGTGGACCGGGCCCGGATGGGTGAATCGCTTAAAAAAACGGCGACAAAAGTCCATATGACGCCTCAGGCAGTGGCGGAGCTTGCGGTTCAGGCTTTGTTGGCGGGAAAGGCCGAAGTGATTCCGGGTTTCGTTAACCGGGTGGGTGCCTGGTTACCAAAAGTGGTACCGATGCGGTGGATTGAACGGGTGATTGGTAATATCTATCAGCCGAAACGTACTGCATCCGAGAAGGAAAAAGTGCTCCAGTCCTAAAGCGTACGCAGGGACCATGCACCCCGTAAATCAATCGAGCCTATGATTCCTACCCGGAACCATAGGCTCGATTGATTGATAACCAGGGTTTCATCCCTTGGCTACGTCTTTATTTGCCAAACTCCACCCAATCCAGCGAGAACAGATTGTCGTTGGGTTTATCTTTCTTGACGAATACAAAGTACAGATCGTGTTTACCGCCCGGATTCAGGATGGGGCTTACGATTTCCTGGAAGGTGTTCCAGTTCCCCGTAGCCTTGTAATTGAGCGTACTGATCACCTGTCCTTTCGGCGAATCCACGTGTACCTCGATCATGGCATCCTTGTCCTTGGACGCATACCGGTACGTCAGTTGCTTGATTCCCGTTAGATCGATATTCCTCAACACGAAGTACGAGCGGTTATGGATCGAGCCCAGTCGCTTACCCTGACGGTTGATGTTGCTGACCCTATCCACGCTGGTCGCATCTACCCGGCTCGGCCGCAGTACCAGCGTTTCGCTCGACGTCAGCGGCTTGATGGTGCCTCCTTTGTCGGTATACGAAGCCGTCAGAATATAGCGACCTTCCTGAGGCTTGCCTACGTGTTCTTTCAACGTTGCTGTACCCTTTTCCGGTAAACGCACATCGGGTTGCTGATTCGACAACGAGAGTACGTACTTCACAATTTCCGTAGCTTCTTCGCGGGCCAGCTGCGGGTGGGCGTTCATAGCATGCTCGCCCCAGACGCCACCGCCACCCGTGATGACTTTGTTGGCCAGTCGGGTCAGGGCACCTTTATCACCCCGGTACCGCTTGGAAACTTCCATGAAAGCCGGGCCTACTGACTTTTTATTGATCTGGTGACAAGCTTTACAGTCGCTTCCTTCCATGAGTGATTTACCCAGGTTAAACGTACCCGTAATCTGCTGGTGACCCATTTGAGATTCGTTACCACCGGCTACTTTCGGAATGTAGTTGAGCGATACTTTCACCTTCTTCTTGTCAATAACCTTGTCTTCGTTGTCCTTTACGTTTACCTCATACTTAAGGGGCGTTTGCGTGGGGAAGAAGAAGCTGCTGTTTCCACCCGGCGTAGCAATGGCTACCTGCGGCAAGGTATTTCCTACCTTTACTTCCAGCGTATCGTAACTGCTCAGACCCGTTGGATCGGTTACTTTCAGAACGGTTTGGTAGATGCCATCTTTCTCGAAAATGTGCGTCGGATTGGCTTCCCGCGAGGCTACTGATTTACCTTCAAATTGCCATTCGTAGGTAAGCTTATCTTCCTCGTCGAAATCGTAGCTTTTCGCACTACTAAAGGCCACTTTCAACGGAGCCAGTCCAATCGTATCTCTGGCCGTAATCTTAGCAACCGGAGCCCGGTTACCGGCGTTGTACTCAATTTTCACCAGACGGGCATCTTCGTTATCGATTCCGTACACGGAACCGTATTCCAGCATATAGATCGCTCCTTCGGGACCTATTTCCATATCTACCGGACGGCGGAAATCTCCCCGCGTTGGCATGAATGCTTCCAGGCGTTTGTAGTTATAATTTTCGTCCAGACGAACCGCAAATACCCAGTTCCGCATCCAATCGTAGAAGAAAACGGCCTTGTCGTAATAGGCCGGCAATTTTACGTCCGAAGCCAGATTGGGATCGAAATGGTAAACCGGTCCACCCATTGCACAACGTCCACTTTCGCCGAGTTCAGGAAATTCCGCTGAACGGTTGTACGGATACCAGATCATGGCTTTCTGAGCCGGAGGTAAGGTTTTCGCTCCCGTATTGTACGGCGAATTGTTGGTCGGTCCATTGACGTCGAATTCCTTGCCAACGGCCTTCGTTTCGAAGTTATACTCCTTATAGGGTTTGTTATCACCTACGAAATACGGCCAGCCAAAGTTACCGGGCTTCTTAGCCTGATTAAACTCATCGTAGCCGCGAGGGCCCTGCGGGCCATCTACGCCGGAATCGGGACCGATTTCACCCCAGTATACGTAACCCGTCAGCGGATCAACGGAGATACGGTACGGGTTACGGCAACCCATCACGTAAATTTCCGGACGCGTACCGGGCGTACCTTTCGCAAAGAGGTTGCCCTCGGGAATCGTGTACGAACCATCAGCTTCTACGTGAATGCGAAGAATTTTCCCGCGTAAATCATTCGGGTTACCAGCCGAGCGTTCCGCATCAAAGGTCAGGCGGTTGGGTCGTTGATCGATGGGAGCAAAACCGCTGGACTCAAAAGGTACGGTATTGTCACCCGTTGAAATGAATAGGTTTCCTTTTGCATCCCAGGCCATCGAACCACCCGTGTGGGCACTTACTTCCAGATCAATCGGGAATTCGATAATGGGTTTCTCGGAAGCCACATCCAGCACACCATCATCCCCCATCACAAAACGGGCAATGCGTTGCTTGGTTTGTTCACCCTCCTGAATCGTATAGAAGAAATACAGGTAATGATTTTGCTTGAAGTTGGGATCAATCGTCATCCCCAGCAGACCATTCAGATACTTTTCCACCGCCTTCACTGGGAAGTCGTAGACCAGACGGGTTTGCTGCGTTTTTGGATCGTATTGGTAAAACTTACCCGCCCGTTCCACAAAAAATACGCGGCCATCGGGAGCTACGGCCAGCTCCATGGGTTCGTTCAAATCGTTGGAAAGTACCGTTTTGACGAAGCGATTTTCTTCGGGTGTTTTGACGGAATACGCTTTGGCGAAGTCCAGCTTCCCGTCGCCCATGGCGTACTGAATGCCGCCGAGCAAATGTTTCAGAAACAGCGGTTCGCTGAAGCTTTCGTTGGTATGGCCACCTGCCGTATAGAATGCCCGTCCACCGTCGTAGTCATGGTACCAGGCGAAGGGGTGATTGCTGCCATTGGTACCGCCTTCGTAACTATCCTCATCCAGGTTCATGAGAACCTTCACGTCTGGATTGATATTCTTGAAGTTGTATAACTCATCGTAACGCTCCCAGCGATCCGGCAGGAAGCTCGTCGAAGGGTGCTTTTTATCCAGCACATCAATGCCCGCATTTTGTTGACGCGGGTGGCTGGCAAAGTACGCTCCGGCCAGCTTGTTGTACCAGGGCCAGTTGTACTCGGTATCCGTAGCGGCGTGGATGCCTACGTAACCGCCGCCCGCCTGAATGTAACGTTCAAAGGCGACCTGCTGATCGGGATCGAGTACATTACCCGTGGTGCTTAGGAAGATGACGGCCTGGTATTTTTTCAGGTTGTCTTCCGTAAACAGCGTGGCATTTTTCGTCGTATCGACTTCGAAGCCGTTCTCCTGCCCTAACTTTTGCAGGGCGGCAATACCACTTGGAATGGAGGTGTGATAAAAAGCCGCCGTTTTGGAAAAAACCAGAATGCGAGGCTTAGGCTTTTCGACACCGACCGGTGCAGAGGCAGAGGTATTAGCGGGAGCCGCGGCCTGGGTGGTCTGGGCTGGTTTCTGACTGGTTTTACAACCATAAAAACCTCCGGCTGTCAACAGTAAGCCTAGGGCTAGGGGTTGAAGCGATGAATAACGCATGAGATGGAGTGAGAAAAAAGTAATAACGGACGATGCCGGATGATAGGTGTATTAGTTTCGTATAACGGACTAACTTACGCAATTCGGGTGAAAGGGCTAATTACTTGCGACTAGTCCGCGTTTTCCTTCGACTCTTTGAATAACCCAGGCACCTACTTTCAATCCCTGCTGCCGGCCTTCCGTAATGGCATCCATGAAATGAATGCCCCCGTACAGGCGGGACAGACCCGCTTCATCAGCAGCCTGCTGAAAGGATTGATACGAGCGGGCTTTCAAACCAAAGGGTTCTTCCACGGTATCGGTGTAGGCAAAGTGATCACCAAAATAATGGGTTAGGACCACGGCCGCCGCCGAAGAAATCGTCGAGTGACCACTTAGGTATTCGGGAAAAGGGGGCGTTTGCAGGAAGGGTTTCCACTGGGGATCGATCAACTGACGAATGGCCGTTTCGGGGCGAATCCGGTTGCTGCGGTACTTTTCATCCCAGCAACAGATGAATCCGTCCGTCAGCGTAATCGCCACGACGGTATGAATCTTTAACGCCTGAGCAAAACTCACCTGGGCCTTCTCACAGGCGATACCCGTAATTCCCAGCCAGTGAGCCCCCGGCGATATTTTCTTCATACCTACCATCAAATGGCCGTTGTCTTCCAAAGCAAAGGGATTACAATCCCAGAAAGCCGCGATCTGCTTGTGTTCTTCCGGTAGTTTATCATCATAATTGATCTGCATCATCCGATAAAACGCCGACGTTGGATTGGTCGAATACGGCGTAGGTGGAGCAGGTTTGAACTGCGAACAGGTATCCAGCGTAAACGAACGAACGGTCGCAAAGTAAGGCTCAACCGGAGCGAAATAACCCGGCGGTGTGGGATACCAGAAGCCGTCGCCCGTGCGGGTCTGATACCGGGGATAATTGCTAATCCGGTTGTACCGATCGGCTTTAGCATAGGCCAGGATTTGTTTACTAATAGCCTGAGCGTAGGCCTTCGACCCGTTTAGTACTTCGTCCGAATAACCAGCCGTCCGGCAGGAATCCAGGAAATGGGTTTCGTACTGAGCCAGTCGCTTTCCCGAAGGCTGCATTTTCTGAGCCGTCTCCATCATGGCCAGCAAGGCCGTCAGGGATACGGAATGCTCCGGGATCTCGCTGGGTTTCTCAATGACGGGGAAGCCGTTCAAAACGCCGTGCATACTACGCATCGACGAATCATGCTGAGCCAGTACCTCGTATCCCGACAGGCAGGCATACGAGAAAAATCGAGCCGCCAGCGGTGGATTCGTCACATCGTGAATCATAGTCTCCGTCATCTCCTCGATAACGTGGGTAATCTGGGCCGGGGCTAGTTCCGCTTCCTTTTTTTTCGTACAGGACCAGTCCACCAGCAAGCAAAGTATAAACCAGTATTTCATCGCCGTTGGTACGCTTGTAAGCCTTTTTGATTGATTCCAATGAGTAATTCGTTACCCCAGGGGAGTACACTTCGTACATCCCCCCGTAAGGCAAAGCCTGATTGTTGCTGCGGAACGTACTGGAACTGTCCCTTTCCGTTGCCTTTTAGCAAGACGCCGTAATTGGCATCGCAGTTGCCAAAACGCAGACGGGCTTTAGTCACATTACCGCAAAGCAGCAAATCCTTTTTGCCATCCTGGTCAAAGTCCAGACTAGTAATCGTGAATACGGGAGCCATTTGAGCCTGAATGGGTAAGGCCTGCTCCTGAAAACCACCTTTAGCGGTACGTACGAACAAAGTGGTTTGCAGCGTATTCGCTGCTAGTTTCGTGCTTCCCTCTAATTCTTCCGGCGTGAAAATATCCGTAAGCGTGGTTTCGGCGTAGCTTTTATAATCCGGGAAACGTGTTCGCATCATACTGATCTGGTCGAGCAATTCATCGCGGGTTACGTAGGGATAGCTTTTGCCCTGGATGTAAAAACTAAGGATCGGATCGACGGATCCGTTGTCGTCAAAATCCTTGTAGACCAGTTCCGCGGGTTCGCGGTCGGAAACTTTGCATTGCGTATTGAGTCCCTGATTCCCAACGAGTAGATCCATCCGGCCATCGCCGTTGAGGTCTTCTACCAGTAGTTTATTCCACCAACCCCGGTAGGCTTTCGGGAAGTAGGTACTCGTCTGATCCGTCCAGGTGCTGCCACTGCTCACGAAGGCCGTGATGGGCATCCACTCACCTACCAAAATCAAATCCGGTTTCTGGTCCTGATTTAAATCCAGCCAAGCGGCATCGCTCACCATACCCAGGCGAGCCAGTGCCGGAGCCAGCTTTGCGGTCTGATCGCTAAAATGTCCCTTACCATCGTTGATGAGCAGGAAACTTGGCGGCGTTTCAGGGTATCGACCGGGAATCACCCGACCACCTACGAATAAATCCAAAGCTCCATCGCCGTTGAGGTCGGCCGCCCGTACGCAGCTTTTACTGACCGGAAGGCTCGGTAAAGCTCCCGTCGCTTTCGTGAAATTTCCCTTGCCGTCGTTTAGATACAGTCGGTCCTGCAAACGTGGATCTTCCGGCATCAGGTCACCGTATCCGCCGCTAGCCAGGTATAAATCGGGAAAGCCGTCGCGATTAGCATCGAAAAACAGGGCATCCGCGTCTTCACCCACAGTATCGAAGCTTTGTTTCTTACTAAGTTTCCCATTGGCCTCTTGCAAAAATAGTACGCCCGCCTGCCCATTACCTCCGCCTACAAACAGGTCTTCCTTGCCGTCTCCGTTTACGTCAGCTTTTGCCAGACAAGGCCCGGAAAAAGACAGCGGATT
>NZ_JBMDWJ010000228.1:0-21609 GCF_048595215.1 Siphonobacter sp. | reverse complement strand
CTGCCGCGACCGGTCAGCCCTGAGCGAATCACTGGATACGATGCTGAATCACGATGGCCCTTATTTGCTGGAAGTGATTTGCGAGAAGGAGGAAAACGTATTTCCGATGGTTCCCGCCGGGCAGGCCGTTGATAAAATTCGCTTAGAGTAAAATAGGATGATTCTCGAAGTTGCCTTACTCGATGTACGAGCCCATCAGACGGAAGCGTTCGAACAAGCATTCCAGCAGGCTCAAGTGTATATTTCCCGGCAAAAGGGTTATTTGAGTCACCGTTTACAACGCAGCATGGAAAAGGCGAATCGGTACGTGTTACTCGTTGAATGGGCAACCCTGGAAGATCATACCATCGGTTTTCGGGAATCGGAAGATTATCAGCACTGGAAACGTTTATTACACCATTTTTACGATCCGTTTCCGGTCGTAGAGCATTTTGAATCAATAAATGCCGATACAAATGACTAATTACACCATATCCATATTTACAACTAATACGGTAGGTTTACTAAACCGTATTACGATTGTCTTCACGCGTCGTCGGTTGAATATCGAATCGCTGACGGTTTGTGAGACCGAGCGGAAAGGCGTATCCCGCTTTACCATTGTACTGAAGTCTGAAAGCCGCGAATCCGTTGAAAAACTGGTACGCCAGATCCGGAAATTAGTCGATGTACTGGCGGTATACGGGTATCTGGACGAAGACATCGTCTTTCAAGAGACAGCCCTGTTCAAAATCTCAACGCCCCTGGGTGGTCCACAACTCGACATTGAGCGGGTGAATAAGGACTTTAACGCCTGGGTAGTGCAATGGGGAACGGATTCGGTGGTCATCGAAAAATCGGGTACGGAAGCCGAAATCATGGAATTTTACCATTATATCAAACCCCAGGGTATTCTGGAGTTCGTCCGTTCGGGCCGAATCAGCGTATCCAAGGAAGAAAAAGGCCTGGTCGAATACCTGCCTTCAGAAGGAGTCTGGGAAATCGCCTAGGAGTTTACAGTTGTCAGTTTTCTGTGGTCAGTTATCATATTCCCAACTAGTGTAAACAGTTTTGAGGCCCGTTTTAAATAGGAAATGATTCTGAGCAGAATACTGCTAGCGTTAATCATGGACACTGGTTTCTTCGGGCATATTACTGAAAACAGCAAACGGAAAACTGACAACTAAACAGAGTTTTTACAATTTTATTATCCTCAAAATTCAATCAAAATGGCAAAGTTGAACTTCGGCGGACTCGAAGAAGAAGTAGTAACCCGGGAAGAATTCCCCCTCGAAAAAGCCCGTGAAGTACTGAACGAAGAAGTAATTGCGGTCATTGGCTATGGTGTACAAGGACCTGGTCAGGGACTGAATATGAAAGATAACGGCTTCAACGTAATCGTAGGTCAGCGTAAAGATTCCAAGACCTGGGATAAAGCCATAGCCGATGGATGGGTTCCCGGTGAAACCCTCTTCGAAATTGAAGAAGCTCTTGAGAAAGGTACCATCATTTGCTACCTGCTTTCTGACGCCGCTCAGATTGCCCTGTGGCCTACGGTAAAAGCTGCTCTGAAGCCTGGTAAGTCTCTTTATTTCTCACACGGTTTCGGTGTAACGTACAAAGATCAGACGGGTATTGTTCCTCCCGCTGATGTAGACGTATTCCTGGTAGCCCCCAAAGGTTCCGGAACGTCCCTGCGTCGTTTGTTCGTAGAAGGAAAAGGTCTGAACTCCAGCTTCGCCATCTATCAGGATGCTACCGGTAAAGCCCGCGAAAAATGTATCGCTATGGGTATCGGTGTAGGTTCAGGTTACCTGTTCGAGACGGATTTCTACAAAGAAGTAACGTCTGACCTTACGGGTGAGCGTGGTACGCTGATGGGTGCTATTCAAGGTATCTTCGCTGCTCAGTACGAAGTACTCCGCGAAAACGGTCACTCGCCTTCAGAAGCGTTCAACGAAACGGTAGAAGAGCTGACCCAATCCCTGATGCCTTTAGTGGCTGAACACGGTATGGACTGGATGTACGCTAACTGCTCGACGACGGCTCAACGCGGTGCTCTGGATTGGTGGAAGCCTTTCAAAGAAGCCACTAAGCCTGTATTCGAGAAATTGTATAACTCGGTAAAATCAGGTGAGCAGGCTCAAATTTCAATCAGCCGTAACTCACAGGCTGATTACCGCGAGAAACTGGAAGTAGAACTGGCCGAACTCCGCGAATCAGAAATGTGGAAAGCCGGTGCTACCGTACGTAGCCTGCGTCCCGAGCGTAGCTAGTTCTTAGTTTACAGTTTTCGATTTTTAGTTTTCAGTTAGGGTATGGGCCGCATTTTCTACAAGTGACGATTCTTTTCAAACTGAAAACAGTAAACCGAAAACTCAAAACTCTTGGGTGAATGAGTGAATGATGCCATTCGTTCATTCACCCTTTTTCGTACCAGTGCCTTTTAATAATACAAGCCTTACTTCAAAAACAACCTACAGAAAACCGCCAAGGCGGCTGCTGTACACTTCCCTATCCAACCTCCCCGTTATAAATCTTATTATCATACTATTGTGAATACCCCGGCACAGACGTTAGCACGTCGCATAGAAGAGAAGATGAAAGAAACCGTTGATTCCCCGACGCTATTCCCCCAGCTTGACGACATATTTCTTGCCGCCGAACGACTCCGCAAAGTAGTAACCCATACGCCGCTGACGGTGAATTTGAACCTGTCCGCGAAATTCGGAGCGAATGTATACCTTAAACGGGAAGACCAGCAGATTGTACGTTCCTACAAAATTCGTGGAGCCTATAACTGCATGGCTAAACTTCCAGCCGAAGCTCTGGCCAAGGGTGTAGCCTGTGCCAGTGCCGGAAACCACGCTCAGGGCGTGGCGTACGCCTGCCACAAAATGGGGGTGAAGGGGACGATTTTTATGCCCAGTACCACGCCGAACCAGAAAGTAAAACAGGTAAAACTCTTTGGGCGGGAAGAAGTAGAAGTAGTACTCACGGGTGATACGTTTGATGACGCCTACGTAGCGGCCCGTGCCTTCGAGCAGCAGCAGGGAGCAACGTTTGTGCACCCCTTTGACGACCTGGGAGTTATGGAAGGACAGGGAACGGTAGGACTGGAAATCTTCAAAGATGCCGACTTTAAAATTGATTATGTCCTCTTCGCCATCGGTGGGGGCGGACTGGCTTCGGGCGTGGCTACGGTCTTTAAACACCTTTCTCCGCATACAAAACTGATTGGCATTGAACCGGCGGGTGCGGCGTCCATGCGGGAGGCACTCAATCACGGCAAGATTGTAACGCTGGATGATATTGACAAATTCGTTGATGGAGCGGCCGTTAAGCGGGTAGGGGAGATGACTTTCCAGATCTGTCAGGAACTACTCGATGATGTGATAACCATTCCGGAAGGCAAAGTGTGTACCACGATCATGCAGTTGTACAACGAAGAAGCCATAGTAGCCGAGCCCGCCGGAGCACTGAGTATCGCTGCTCTGGATTTCCTAAAAGATGAGATCAAGGGTAAGAATGTGGTCTGCCTGGTCAGTGGTGGTAACAACGACATTACCCGGATGGAAGAGATCAAAGAACGTTCGCTCTTGTACGAAGGATTGAAGCATTATTTCATCATCCGATTTCCGCAGCGGGCCGGAGCTTTCCGGGAGTTTTTGAATGTACTCGGTCCCAACGATGACATTACTCGATTTGAGTACGTGAAGAAAACCAATCGCGAACAGGGTCCTGCTATCGTCGGTATTGAATTGAAATCAAAAAGTGACTTTTCTTCCCTTATTCACCGGATGAACGAGGCAAAAATTACGTACGAATACCTAAATGATAAGCCAGATTTATTTGGCATTTTAGTATAGGTTATTGCAAAGGAAGGTATAATAGAATGGGAATTCTATAATTTTGTTTCCCATTCTATTAACCTAACCTTATATGTTCCGTTCCTTTATACTTAGTGTAATTTTATTGCTGAATACTGGCTATGTATTCGCTCAAAGTGCTTTCCAAAAAGGGTATATTGTAAAATCCGCCGGAGATACCCTAGCCTGTTACATTCATTATCAAGACTGGTCCGATAGCCCCGCCGAAATTCGAATCAAACGAGATTTAACCCAGAAAGAAGAAAGCATCAGTGCCGTTTCCTATAAGGCATTTTACATAGAGAAGGCAAATCAGTTGTATAAATCGCATACGTTGAATCTTCTGTACGTAAGCGAAGATGTTTACGAGACTAAGCCTGATACGTACTTTCAGCAAACGTTATTTCTACAACAGCTCTGGAGTGACCAGAAAATCAGCTTGTATTACGCTAGAAGTGATAAAGATGGAAGAATCCGTTTTTTTATTGAAGAAGGACCTTCGTTCTATGAACTGATCAATTATAGTTTTTACCGGCAAAAGGAAGGGCAAAATTATCGCGTAGCGGTACAGGAGTACAAGCAACAGCTAGAGCAGCTGACGGCTGATGTTGCCCGTTTTTCAATGACTCCTCCCCTTTATGCGAGCCGATATCTGATCAAATATTTACAGACTTACCACGATAAAAAATATACGGAAGAGCCCGTTACATTTCGGTTGAAAGATGAAAAGTCCACGTTCTATGTGGGACTTAATGCCGGTCTTGAACGTTTGAATATTAGTGATTTAAGCCAAGGAAAAAATCAGGCTTCTGTAGGTGTATCGGCACGCGTAAATTTCCCCCAGAATCATCAGCAAATGTACGCGAAAATAGCTTTCCATAGGGCTTCAAAAATAGTGGTACTGCAAGAAGAAACACGTAGGCCCGTGGATAGTAATTTAAAAACGATCGAAATACTGGCTGGTCAATACCTAGGCGGGGGTAAAATCCAACCTTTTTATAACGTAGGATTAGTAATTTTTTCAAATAAAATTGCTACGACTGGCATTCTTACACCGGGTATTGGGGTTAGCTTTAAAAAACGGCTCGAATTGGAAGTATCACATTTCAGCCGCTTGTTTTTTAAGATGGGTCAGGAAGAAGCTCCATTTCTTATCCCTCCCCGAATCTCCCTTAATTACTACATCAAACTTAATGGTCCTAATAAACTATTTTAACTGATTTTGAATTATATACCAGTAGTGAAGAACCCGAAAGGAGGCGATTTTTAATATGAATACTGTATCCGAATTACGGGAACTGGCGGCCCGTCTGGCTGCTTTTCCCACCGAAGAAGAAAAATTAGAGTTTTTACATCGGCAGTTAGCTGCGTTTTCGAACCTTTCCCCCGAACAGCAAACCCGCCAGCTTCTGGAATGGGAAGCGTTCCACGAAAAAGAACATCCGGTCGTTGAGAAGCCTCTTTCCAACGCTGAAAATAAGAATGCAGCCTAAGTAGTTTGAGGATGGGCAAGGTTTAAAAAGTTGAAAATAGGTCTGTTTGGGCTCATTTAGGCTTGTTTGAACGTTACTCATCCTCAAACCTTTTCAAACCCAATTACGTCCAGTGCTTCGTGTCCCCACTTTCATGCATGTCAATGAATTTGAATCGCTCAAGATTCAGGACATGACTTTTGTGGCCTATCGCAACCAGGACCCGCCGCTCCGCAACGAGGTTTTTTTTGAAGAACACGCGGTAATTTTTGTACTGGAAGGCGAAAAGCGATTTCTGGCTCCTGAAGGCGAAACGCGGGTACGCAAGGGCGATGTGGTGTTTATCCGTCGCGGCTATTACTTCATGCAGGAAGCACTCGACCGGGCCTATCGCAGCCTGGTTTTTTTCTTTCATGAGAAGTTGTTGAAATCCTTCGTCGAGCAGCATATTGAACTGGTTTCCGGTCCGCTTCAGGAACGGGAAATTGATAACCCCTTACTGGTGTTTGAAGGAAATTCCAGCTTGAATGCCTTTGCGGATTCCATCTTTCCGTATTTCCAGCGGCCTACGCCCTTTCTCAATCAGTACCTGCGACTTAAATCGCATGAACTCCTACTCTTACTTTTCGAAAACGACGTTACAGGACAGCTAAAAGCCTTTTTGCACAGCTTGTACATTGGCGAAAAGCTGGACCTGGAGTGGTTACTACAGAGCTACTATCTCAAACCATTGTCGGTAGCTGAACTAGCCCGTCTATCCGGCCGCAGTCTCTCCGTATTCAATCGTGATTTCGAAAAACAGTTCGGCACCAGTCCCGCCGCCTGGATTCGTAAGAAACGACTCGAACATGCGGTATTCTTACTGGAAAATACGAGTAAAAACGTTTCAGAAATCAGTTTTGAGATTGGGTACGAAAGCGTATCTCACTTCATTAAAGCCTTTAAAGAGCAATATAGCTCAACGCCCAATTTATATAATCGGACCAAAAACGCTATCGTTTGAACGTTTGCCGATACCTACTTGCTCGATAAATCCCTCAATTTTGTAGCGTATTAGTTAGCCTAATCCAACAATGAGCAATACCCCTCAAACATTATTCGATAAAATCTGGGACAGCCACGTCGTGAAACGCCAGGAAGGATTTCCCGATGTTGTATTTATTGATCGTCACTTCATTCACGAGGTTACGAGTCCTCAGGCCTTCGACGGTCTTCGCAAACGTGGAGCGAAAGTCTTCAATGTAAATCGCACGACGGCAACCGCCGATCACAACGTTCCTACGAAAGATCAGCACCTGCCCATCCGGGAAGCGTTGTCTCGCCATCAGGTGGAGAAACTTCGCGAAAACTGCAAGGAATTCGGGATTGAACTCTACGACTTATTACATCCTTTTCAGGGTATCGTACACGTCATCGGACCCGAACTGGGCATTACCCAACCCGGTATGACGATTGTGTGCGGTGATTCGCATACCTCAACGCACGGAGCGTTTGGAAACGTAGCGTTCGGGATTGGTACTTCGGAAGTAGAGCAGGTACTGACGACGCAGTGTATCATTCAGTCGAAGCCTAAAAAGATGCTGATCGAAGTCAATGGTACGCTCGAAAAAGGCGTAACGGCGAAAGACTTGATCTTGTATATCATCGCTAAAATCTCAGCTGCCGGAGCTACGGGCTATTTCGTGGAATACGCTGGAGAAGCCATTCGGAACCTGACGATGGAAGGCCGGATGACGGTCTGTAACATGAGTATCGAAATGGGTGCTCGTGGCGGCATGATTGCCCCCGATGAAGTAACCTTCGCCTACCTGAAAGGCCGTCGCTTTGCTCCACAGGGTGAAGAGTTTGACCGTAAGGTAGAAGCGTGGAAGGAACTGAAAACCGACGAAGGAGCTCATTTCGATAAAGTACTGACTTTCGATGCGGCGGACATCAAGCCCATGATTACGTATGGAACGAACCCGGGTATGGGTATCGGTGTAACGGATCACGTACCAACGCTGGAGGAAATTCCGGCTACGGAGCAGCCTTCGTTTGAAAAGTCGCTGAATTATATGGGTCTGAAGCCGGGTGAAAGCCTGTTAGGGAAAGCCATTGATTACGTGTTCATCGGCTCCTGTACGAATGCCCGGATCGAAGATCTTCGGGAAGTAGCGGAATTCGTTAAAGGAAAACAAAAAGCCAGTGGTATCGAAGTCTGGATTGTACCTGGTTCGAATCAGGTAGCTGAACAGGCTCGGGCTGAAGGTCTCGACAAAGTATTTGAAGGAGCGGGTTTTGAATTACGCGGTCCCGGATGCTCAGCTTGCTTAGGGATGAATGAAGACAAAGTACCCGCCGGTAAATATGCCGTGAGTACCTCCAACCGAAACTTTGAAGGTCGCCAAGGACCGGGAGCCCGTACCTTACTGGTTTCTCCATTAACGGCTGCCGTAGCAGCGGTGACGGGTAAGGTAGGCGACGTTCGGGAACTGGTGTAAAACTAGTTGTTCGTTAATGGTTGTTTGTTGTTAGCTGGATTAACGGTACTTCGTTGTTCTAATACATTCAACCTGAAAGTGTTAACGAACTAACTATGTCTTACGCTGCTTACACTGAACTAACTATTTGGAAGGAATGCCGAAAGTTAACAGCCGAAGTATATCGGGTTACCAGGGATTTTCCTAAAGAAGAACTTTTCGGACTGACCAATCAAATGCGTCGCTGTGCGGTGTCTATCCCCTCTAATCTTGCAGAAGGCTGTGGACGAAATCACGCCAAAGATTCATTACAATTTTTCTTCATTTCCAGAGGGTCGTTGTATGAATTGGAAACGCAGATTTATATCGCCAGTGACCAGAATTACATTCCTGAAAGTGAGGTAAATGCGTTGTTGTCTCAATTATCAATTTGTAAAAAACTTCTCAACGGATTCATTAAATACTTTGAGCAACTAAAAAGACAAACAACAGACAACGAACAACCACCAACAAAATGAAAGAGACAATAACTACATTGACTTCACAGGCGGCTCCGCTGCCGATTGAAAATATTGATACGGACCAGATTATTCCGGCTCGTTTTTTGAAAGCTACAACTCGCGAAGGTTTTGGCGATAATCTTTTCCGGGACTGGCGGTACAACGCAGATGATACACCGAAAACGGATTTCGTACTCAACGATCCGACTTATAAGGCTGCCCGGATTTTGGTGGCGGGTAAGAATTTCGGCATGGGTTCCAGCCGGGAGCACGCTGCTTGGGCTATTCATGACTACGGCTTCAGCGTGGTCATTTCGAGCTTCTTTGCGGATATTTTCCGGAATAATTCGCTGAATAACTTTGTACTGCCGGTACAGGTATCGGACGAATTTTTGGCGAAAACCTTCGCTATTATTGAGGCCGACCCGTACGCTCAGATTGCGGTCGATCTGGAAAATCAGCAGGTGACCTTACCCGACGGTACGGCTACTTCATTCGATATCAACCCGTACAAGAAGAACTGCCTGATGAATGGCTACGATGATATCGATTACCTGATCTCGTTGCGGCCGGAGATTGAGGCGTTCCAGGCAAGTCAAGTTTAACCACTGAGTAACACAAAGTATGGCACAGAGTCTCACGGAGTTAAATGTGATTTCACGCCAGATTCTGGCCTGTGCCTACCAAGTTCATACGGCTTTAGGCCCTGGCTTACTCGAGAGTGCCTACAAAGAATGTTTGGCTTACGCTCTTACAAAAAGTGGGCTTTTTGTGGAAAAGGAGAAAGCAATGCCTTTGGTGTACAAAGAGATCAGGCTTGAAGTTGGTTATCGAATTGATCTTTTGGTTAATCAGCAAATTGTTCTGGAATTAAAATCAATTGAAGCTTTAACGGAAGTGCACCTCGCTCAGATTTTAACCTACATGCGACTGGGTAATTACAAGCTGGGTTTGTTACTGAATTTTAACGTAGCGAGCCTGAAAAATGGAATCCGGCGAGTTGTACTTTAAGCAATTACTTAGCGTAACTCTGTGTAAAACTCTGAGATACTCTGTGGTTAATTAAACCTTTACATGGCAAGTAAACATATTCTCGTAATTCCCGGTGATGGGATTGGTCAGGAAGTGACCGAAGTATCGAAACAAGTCGTCGAAGCCATTGGCCAGAAATTTGGTCATGCCTTTACCTTTGACTACGCCCTCATCGGTCACGCCGCTATCGAAGCAACGGGTCAGCCGCTGCCCGAGGAAACCATCGAAAAATCCAAAGCTTCTGACGCCATCCTTTTTGGAGCCGTAGGACATCCCAAATACGATAACGATCCTTCCGCCAAGGTACGTCCCGAGCAGGGATTGCTGGGTATTCGCAAAGCCTTGGGCCTGTACGCGAACCTGCGACCCATCAAGTTATTCGACGAATTATTGGAAGCATCCAGCATTAAAGCGGAGATTCTTCGCGGAGCAGACATTCTGTTTTTCCGGGAACTGACGGGAGACATTTACTTCGGTGAAAAAGGTCGTCAGGATGAAGGGGCTACGGCGTACGATATTGCCAAATACAGCAAATACGAAGTGGAACGTATCGCTCGAAAAGCGTTCGAAGCAGCTCGGACCCGTAAGGGCAAACTTTGCTCGGTAGATAAAGCCAACGTACTGGAAACGAGCCGTCTCTGGCGGGAAGTTGTTCAGGAAATTGCCAAAGAATATCCAGACGTAACAGTAGAGCATCAATTTGTCGATTCAGCGGCGATGTTGCTGATTAAAGATCCCCGCCGGTTTGACGTGGTACTGACGGCTAATTTGTTCGGCGATATTCTCACGGATGAAGCCAGTCAGATTGCTGGTTCCATGGGTATGTTGGCTTCGGCATCCATCGGTGATACCGTAGGTTTATACGAACCCATTCACGGTTCAGCCCACGATATTACGGGTAAAGGCGTGGCCAACCCGCTGGCTTCAGTACTGTCGGCGGCCCTGATGCTGGATATTTCGTTTGGGATGAAGGAAGAAAGCGAAGCCATCATTGCTGCCGTAGACGGTGTGCTCAAAGATGGTTTCCGGACGGGTGACATCGCTGATGCTCAGACCGACCGGGCTAAAATCCTGGGTACCGAGGCCATGGGAGCCGAACTGCTCAAGCGGATTTAGACCAGCAATAACCGATTACGGAAGTAAAAAGGCGTAAAAAGCTCTGGCATCAAACATCAAATTATTTGCCTGAATCAAAATTCCGGCTATTTTTGTCCTCACAATGGAAACCGCCTGTGTTATGTTTGCCAATACACTCAACCTTTCTCTTCTTATTCTCGGCCCAATGCTTTGAGAACGGGAGTTGGTTGTAACCATACTGAACCCTTTCTCAAGTACTTGAGAAAGGGTTTTTTTATCCGCGATTTCCATTAAGACTTTGCTGAAAAGTTCCCGCTACTTAGCAAAGTAATGCCTAACCAAGGAGTTCATTCACGATCACACTGTTTACTTATGAGCCAAAGAATTCAAATCTTCGACACCACTCTGCGTGACGGCGAGCAAGTGCCCGGATGTCAATTAACTACGGAAGAAAAAGTAGTAATTGCTAAGGAACTTGAGCTACTTGGAGTGGATGTCATTGAGGCTGGTTTTCCCATCTCCAGTCCTGGGGACTTTCGGTCGGTAGAAGAAATTTGCAAAGCCGTAACCGAACCTACTGTCTGTGGACTTACCCGGGCCGTTGAGAAAGATATTGAAGTAGCGGCTGAGGCTCTCCGATACGCCAAACGCCCCCGGATTCATACCGGGATTGGTTCCTCCGACGTACACATTCTTCATAAGTTCAATTCCACCCGTGATCAGATTCTCGAACGCGGTGTACGTGCCGTGAAGTACGCCAAGAAATTTGTTGAAGACGTAGAATTTTACGCCGAAGACTCTGGACGTGCCGATCTGGAATTCCTTGCCCGCCTGACGGAAGGGGTAATTGCCGCCGGGGCTACCGTGGTAAACCTACCGGATACGACGGGTTATCTGTTACCCGAGCAGATGTACGAACGTATTTCCTACATCTTCGAGAATGTTTCCAACATTCACAAGGCAACGATTTCCATGCACTGCCACAACGATTTGGGTCTGGCTACGGCCAATACGTTGGCGGGAATTCGGGCGGGTGCTCGTCAAGTGGAAGTAACCATTAACGGGATCGGCGAACGGGCGGGTAATACCTCACTCGAAGAAATCGCCATGGCCTTGAAAGTACATAAAGATCTGGGCTTTGAAACGGGGATCGATTCTTCGCGTTTATACCCCTTGTCGAAGCTCGTATCAGGAATGATGCGGATGCCTGTTCAGGCTAATAAGGCTATTGTAGGACGGAATGCCTTTGCTCACTCTTCGGGCATCCACCAGGATGGGCACTTGAAAAATTCGTCCAATTACGAAATTATCAACCCGGAAGATGTAGGCGTACCTAGTTCAGAAATTATCTTGACGGCACGTAGCGGCCGGGCTGCTCTACGTCACCGCTTGCAACTATTAGGCTTTAAATTCGAAAAATTAGATCTGGATAAACTCTACGAACGCTTTTTGCTAATGGCCGATGAACGCAAGATGATTCATGACCAAGATCTTATGGAACTGGTTGGATAAGGAAAGCACAGCGGCTACTAAAAAGGCCCATACTCGTACGTATGGGCCTTTTTTAGCAGTAAACAAGCTTAAATTACCCGGATGCTGAGTTATTAAAAAAAATCAATAAGATTATCTGTATATAAAATTAGACTATAGTAGTAAAAGTATATATTTGACTTTAATTACTTCTGTACTCTATGTATGAAAAATATCTCTACGAATTCTCCTGTAGAAGAATTACGCTTGTGGAGAAAATTTATCACAGGTGATCGTTTAGCTTTTCAAGAACTTATTGTTTCTAATTACCGCCCCCTAGTGCAGTACGGAACCCGTTTTTGCCGGGACCAGCCTTTCATTGAAGATGTCATTCAGGACTTGTTTGTGTACCTCTGGGAACATAAAGAGGACTTAAGTGATACGCCAGCGAATGTTCGTAACTACTTGTTCAAGGCGTTCCGTAATCGTATTCTGTTCGAGCTCAAACAGCAGCAACGTTTTACGGACTTGCCTGAAATGGATGATGAAGGGGGCGAATTACTCGTGCCCTGCGTACAGGATACCTTGTTGCACATCGAAGCCAATACGGAAGTAAGCCAGCAGATTTCGGGTTTAATGGCTCAGTTGCCCGACCGGCAACGCGAAGCCCTGTTTCTAAAATACTACCAGGATTGCGAAATTCAGGAGATTGCTGACATCATGGGAATCAATCGCCAGTCGGTATCCAACCATTTACAGAAAGCCATGACCTTCCTACGGCATCACTGGAACAAATCCTTCCTTATGCCACTCTGTAGTTACCTTTTCTCTTCCTTCTTGCTGTAAGCCTTCCTGGCCATTCGTAGTCTGATCCTTCTCAAAAAGAAGGGGTATACCCAGCCATGGAAGACCCCCATAAAAAAAATTAAAAAATTCCTATTCTGAGAGGGTATAAGGCTATTCGTTTTTCCTAATCAGAATGGAGCCTTCTCCTACTTTAATTATTCCATGGATAGCTATAATCATTTTAATGCGGAAGAATTCTTAGAAAACCCTTCGTTTCGAGCGTGGGTTTACGGAAAATCTTCTCCGGCAGAAACCGACTATTGGAAGCGGTTCTTACGCGAGTATCCGCAGGCGGAAGAAGCTATCCTGGAGGCAAAAAGCATACTGCTGACGCTAGTGGAGCCCGAAGTGATCATGTCCGATGAGTACATCCGCCAACGTTCGCGGCGTATTCTCGAAAAAACGAGTTCCTTAGGCGTCAAACGTAGCTTCTGGCGGTGGGGTGGGAGCATGGCTGCCATACTCGTATTAACTGCTGGACTGGGCGGGTGGTTAATTTGGAAAAACCAGGCGATACGTCCTCCGCTTCCGGTAACTCAGGCCAAAGCCGTAGTAAAGGAACATTGGAATGAAATCATCAATGAAAGTCAGCAAAGTCGGTTAGTATTATTGCCCGATGGAAGTTCAGCCGTATTACAATCCCAAAGCCGGATTGCTTTCCCTAAGAAATTCGATGCTACGAAGCGAGAGGTAGTCTTGGTGGGAGAAGCTTTTTTTGAGGTCAAAAAGAATGCAAAGCAACCCTTTTTTGTAGAAACCAACGAAGTCATTACCCGCGTGACCGGAACGAGTTTTACGATACGGGCCTTTGAATCGGCCAAGCAGGTAAAGGTAACCGTGAAAACGGGCACAGTAGCGGTATTTAAGAAAGCTCAACAGGAAGTTAGTCCTCAAGTGGTACGGCCCAATCAGCAAGCCACGTTTGAACGGCAGAACCAAACGCTATCGATCAGCGGAAGTCCATTGCCTGAACTGACCGTACTAGAAAAAGAGCCCTTTACCTTCACCCGTACGCCCATTAGTGAAGTATTTCGGATACTGGAAAAAAACTACGGCGTAAAAATCAATTATGATTCAGAACTGATGAGGCATTGTACCTTATCGGCGGAGCTGGGTGATAAGCCGGTGCTTGAAAAGCTAACACTGATTTGTGCCGGGATTGAATCAACCTATGAGTACCAGGATGGAAAAATAACAATTCATAGTAAAGGTTGCCATTAATTCTACTTTATCCCCTTGACTCGAACAAAGCCTATGTAGCAAAAGCACTTACTCCTTTATGAAAAAAAAGCCCCCGATGTTCCCGCATCGGAGGCCCGTAACTTCCCCTTTAGTCTTGCGAAACAATTATCCTCCCAAAAAGGAGGAACAGGGGATTCTTTGTCTAATGGTTTATTAAACCTCCCAAATTTATGCAAAAATTTTTCCACTCAAACAAACTGCTGTACGACCTTATGAAAGTCAGTCTTGTACAGTTTTTCATGGCAGTAGTGTTTGTAGGTGCAAGTCATGCCCACGAGAGCTCAGGGCAGGAAATCCTTAACCAGCGAGTCACTATTGCCGTTAAAAATCAGGATCTGGAAAAGGTACTTTCCAGACTGGCCAAAATTGCTAAAGTTCACTTTCTCTACAGCCCGGAATTGATTGATGCGGACCGTAAAGTGAACCTTACGCTGCATAATCAATCCATCGGAGCGGCTTTGCAGGAGTTACTGAATCCCCTGGACCTGACTTATCAGGTTATGGGTGAGCAAGTGGTCCTGAAACGTAAACCCGCTACGGTACTCGCCTCTCGTACGGCAGCTCTTGCCGAGGAGAAGATCGAGGAAAGCGAAACCCCCGTTGCTCCAGTGGACATCACTATCAAAGGGGTTGTTTTAGAAGAAGACGGACTGCCTTTAGTAGGGGTAAGTGTACAGGTGAAAGGAACGACCATCGGAACGACTACGAAAGCGGATGGATCGTACCAACTAACGGTTCCCAATACGGAAGCGGTACTGATTTTCAGCTACGTAGGTTTTATCAAACAGGAAGTTGCGGTTGGCACTAAAACAACGATCGATGTTCGCTTACAAAGCGATACCCAAGCCCTTTCGGAAGTGGTTGTCGTAGGTTACGGCGAGCAGAAGAAGGAAACGGTAACGGGTGCCGTTACTACGGTGAAAGGTACGGATCTGGTAAAATCTCCCGCCGTTAACCTTTCGAACTCGATTGCGGGTCGGATGCCGGGTGTAATTGCTGTACAACGTAGTGGCGAGCCTGGTTACGATGGAGCCGGTATTCGGATTCGGGGTACGAACACGCTGGGTAACAGCGATGCCTTGATCGTAGTCGATGGAATCCCAGCACGGGCGGGCGGTTTCGACCGGATCAACCCAGCCGACATCGAAACGATTTCTGTACTGAAAGATGCTTCGGCTGCTATTTACGGAGCTCGGGCAGCAAACGGCGTTATCCTGATTACTACCAAACGCGGGAAGACGGGTAAGCCCGAATTATCGTATTCCTTCAATCAGGGTTTCTCACAACCGACGGTTATTCCTAAACTAGCCAATGCCTCTCAGTTTGCTGAGATGCGGAATGAATTGGAGATTTTCAATTTACCTTCCAGCGAATGGGGAGCTGCTACGGCCGCTTTCCGTTCAACGGGTAGCTACACGCGTCCGGATGGTTCCGTAAAAGCAGCTCCTTACAAACCGGAAGATTTCCAGAAGTTTGCCGATGGTTCAGACCCCTGGTTTCACCCGAATACGAACTGGTTCAAGGATGCCTTGAAAACGTGGTCACCCCAATCTCGCCACAACGTGCAGTTGAGCGGAGGAACGGAGAACGTGAAGTACTTAACGTCGATCGGGTACCAGAATCAGGATGCGTATTACAAAAATTCAGCAACGGGTTACAAGCAGTACGATCTGCGTTTGAATCTGGATGCGAATATCAACAAATACGTACACGTAAGTCTGGGTAGCATTGCTCGTCAGGAAAGCCGTCGTTTTCCAACCAAATCAGCCGGTACAGTTTTCCGGATGTTGATGCGTGGTCTGCCTACGCAACCAGCGTTCTGGCCGAATGGCATGCCTGGTCCGGATATTGAAAATGGTGAAAACCCCGTAGTCATTACGACTAACCAAACGGGTTACGACCGGGATACACGCTACTACTGGCAAACCAATGGTTCGATTGACGTTAAAATTCCTGGGGTTGAAGGTCTGAAATTTACGGGAACTGCGGCTATCGATAAATATATCAAGCAAGGCAAACGTTGGGAAACCCCCTGGTATTTGTATACGCACCAAGGAGCGTTCGAAAGTGATGGCGTAACTCCGGTATTAGTACGTGGTAAACGCGGTCCTGCCGAGCCTCGACTGACGCAAAGCAACGAAGATCAATTGAACATCCTCTTGGGTGGAATTGGAACGTACGAACGCAAATTCGGTGATCATGCGCTGACCTTACTGGCGGGGGTGAACAAAGAAACGATTCGTAACGATAACTTCAGTGCCTACCGTCGTTACTTCATTTCTACGGCTATTGATCAGCTTTTCGCTGGGGGTGATTTGGAGCGTACCAACAACGGTGGTGCTTGGGAACGGGCTCGTTTGAACTACTTCGGACGGGTTGCCTACAACTACAAAGAGAAGTACCTCGCCGAATTCCTCTGGCGGTATGATGGTTCGTACATGTTCCCTGAACAGACTCGTTACGGCTTCTTCCCGGGTATCATGGCGGGTTGGCAGATTTCAGAAGAGAACTTCTTCAAGAATAACGTCAACTTCGTTAACTACCTGAAACTGCGGGCTTCGTACGGTCAGATGGGTAATGACCAGATTTACTACGACAACACCCTCCAAGAGTATCAGTATTACTCAACGGCAGGTTTTGGTACGTATGTCATCAACAACCAGTTACAGAAGACCCTGTTTGAGTCTCGCGTGCCTAACCCGAACATTACTTGGGAGGTTGCCAATAACTCAAATATTGGTTTGGAAGGTCAGTTATTCAACGGAAAAATCAACTTCGAGTTTGAGTACTTCTATAACAAACGGACGAGTATCCTCTGGCGTAAAAACGCTTCGATTCCTCAAACGACTGGTATGAAGTTGCCCGCTGAAAACATCGGTAAGATGCAAAACACCGGGTTTGAATTCAAGGTGGGTCACTCCGGTCAGAAAGGTGATTTCCGGTATAACGTAAGCTTCAACGGAGGCTATGCCAAAAACAAGGTTCTCTTCTGGGATGAAGCCCCGGGAGCACCCGCTTGGCAGCGTACGACGGGTAAACCTTTGAATGCCTTCTTATTCTATGAATACGATGGCGTCTTCAAAGATCAGGCGGATATTGATGCTACGTTGGGTCGGGTAGATTACTCAGCGATTACCAATACCGTACGTCCTGGCGACATGAAGTATAAAGACTACGATGGAAACGGAAAAATTACTCCGGATGACCGTGTACGTGGTAACAAGAACACCATTCCTACGCTGCAAGGTGGTTTGAACGGTTCGTTCTACTACAAGAACTTCGATTTGTCAGTCCTATTCCAGTACGCTACCGGTGCTCAGCTCTACGTAAGTACGGGTGAATCCGGAAGTATCGGTAACTACCTGCTGGACGTGTATCAGCACCGCTGGACGGTAGACAATCCGAGTGATAAACACCCCCGGATTGCCGATCGTAGCAACCAGTACTACTCTAATGACAATACGTACTGGTTACGTAGTTCCGATTACATTCGTCTGAAAAACCTGGAATTAGGCTATACGCTGCCTTCTACGCTCAGCAAACAGATCGGTATGAATGCGGTACGATTCTACGTAAATGGTCTGAACCTGTTTACGATTGATAAGCTGAAAGTGTACGATCCAGAAGCGGATAACACTACGGGTCAGTATTATCCTCCCGCTCGTATTATCAATACGGGTTTATCCATCACATTCTAAGGTAAGCTAGGGTACGGTTGCTGCTGAACCGGTAACCGTACCCCGCATCGAAACGAAATAAGACTATGAAAAAATCGATTCAAAAACTGGGTTTCGTTGCAGTGGTCGCTCTGATGGCTTCCTGTAACGGAGACTTCGTTAATAAACAGCCGCTGGGAGAGGTAGTACTGTCAACCGTTTGGCAGGATGGTCCCTTAGCGGAAGCATTCGTTACGGATATCTATAACGGCTTTGGTCAGGGAGGTCTCGATGAGCAAATGCTGGCCTCGTTAAGCGATGAAGCCCTATTTACGCACCCTGGTCGTGGTATCAATACCTTTACGGAGGCCCGTTCTAATCCGGCTGACATTGGCTGGGTGAATAACACCTACGAATGGGGAGCCATGTATACTCGTATTCGGGCCTGTAACCTGGCGATTGAAAACTTAACGAGTCCTCAGTTTAATGATCCTACTTTGGCGACTCGCTTACTGGGTGAAGCCAAGTTCATGCGGGCGTATTACTACCAGCAGTTAACCCGTTACTACGGCGGCGTACCGATTATTGATCGGGCCTATAAATTAGGAGAAGCCGATTATACGGTAACGCGGAACACCTACGAAGAGTGCATTAACTTCATCACCAAAGATCTGGATGATGCAGCTACGGCACTAAAAGGTAAATCCATGCTTCCCGGTCGTGCCAACGAAGCTGCTGCGCTGGCGCTCAAGTCGCGGGTACTGATTTACGCCGCCAGTGATTTACACGATGTACCGACGGCAAAAGCCAAATCAGCAACCATTTCTGCGTTTGCCAAACCTGAAATTTTAGGGTACGTAAGTGGTAGTCGGGCCGATCGCTGGAAGAAAGCAAAAGATGCTGCCAAAGCGGTACTCAATCTGACTTCGTACGGTTACGAGTTGAATTTATCCGCTCCGGTTTCTAAAGAACAAGGTACTACGAACTATATCAACGTATCTACTTCTAAAAATGGTGGCGAAAAAGATTTGATTCTGGGTCGTTACTTCATTGACTTGAAAGATGAAGGGGGAGCCTGGGTAGGGCGTAACAACGGGCCTAACGGCTACCACAACTGGGCGGGAAATACACCCCTTCAAAACCTGGTGGATGATTACGAAATGATGGATGGTAGCAAGTTCGACTGGAGTGATCCCTCGAAAGCGACAACGCCTTACCAAAATCGTGACCCTCGTTTCTATGGTACCATTCTCTACGATGGAGCTACCTGGAAACCCCGGCCTTCGGATGTAGCGGGTAGAGATCCTAACAACCAGATTCAAACGGGCCAATATCAAGTAACGAACGCCAGCGGAGCCGTTGTTGCGGCAGCGGGTCTGGATACGCGTCAAAGCTCCGTGGAAGACTGGAACGGATCGCGGACGGGTTACTACATGCGGAAGTTCATTGATCCGAACCCGGCGATTGTGGATCAGAATACGCGTCAGCAAGTCCCCTGGCCGTTGATCCGTTATACGGAATCACTGCTTAACTACGTCGAGGCTTGTATTGAGCTGGGCGAAGATGCGGAGGCTAAAACCTACCTCAACAAAGTACGTTTCCGGGCAGGTATGCCAGCCATTACCGAAACGGGCAATGCCCTGCGGGAACGCTATCGCAACGAACGTCGCGTGGAGATGGCCTACGAAGAGCAACGCTACCACGATGCCCGCCGTTGGATGATTGCGCCGAATACCTTAGGTAATCAGGCTCGAATCATTCAGATTACGGGTACGCTCAAGGCTGGTAAAACGGTAAGCATTTATAAGTACGATCCGAACAACTACAATTACAAATACCAGGTGACCAACATTGATCCAGGTATTGAAAATCGGAAATGGCTCGATAAGATGTACTTCGTCCCCATCAGCCGGGATGAGATTAACCGGAATAGTAAATTGCTTCAAAATCCTGGTTTCTAATTTGTTACTAATGATCAGGTAAAGTTTCGAAAATAATCTACGTCTCTGCAGGCGTAGATTATTTTCATAAAATAGGCCTTGCATCGCCTGAAAAAGCGGCCCACTGCTACCCATTGAATACTGCCCCTTAACTTTATATCCCCTCATGAATCGAATTATACCGCTTAGCCTTTTGGTCTTTCTGCTGGCTTGTCAGCAGAAAAGCGAGAAGGAAGTAACTCAGGCCGATCCAGGACCTACCTTATTTAAAGTCTTACCAGCGGATCAAACCCACGTTGACTTCAGTAATACCTTAACCGAAGGCCTCAATACCAATATTTTAATGTATGAATACTTCTACAACGGCGGGGGCGTTGCCGTTGGGGATTTGAATAACGATGGCCTGGAAGATCTTTACTTCACGGCTAACATGACGCCCAACAAACTGTACCTCAATCAAGGGGAATTACAGTTTAAAGACATTACGGAGGCCAGTGGAGCGGCTGGCCGACCAGGCCCCTGGAAAACGGGAGTGACGATGGCCGACGTGAACGGAGACGGGAAGCTGGATATCTACGTCTGCTACTCGGGGAGCGTATCACCCGAGAACCGTACCAATCAGCTATTCATCAATCAAGGCGTTGATGCCAATGGTATCCCCCAGTTTAAAGAATCGGCTCGGGAGTATGGACTTGATCTACCCGCCTTTAGTACCCAGGGATCTTTTTTTGATTACGATAAAGACGGCGATCTCGACCTGTTTTTACTCAACCACAATCCCAAGTCCTTACCCGTGTTGGATGAAGTAGCAACGAAGGAGATTCTCAAAAAAGAAGATCCTAACGTGGGCTCGAGACTATTCGAAAATACGGGCAATCATTTCAAAGACGTTACGACAAAGGCAGGCATTCAAAGTGTATCCTTATCGTACGGATTGGGGATCAGTATTTCAGATATGAATGGCGACGGCTGGCCGGATATTTACATTGGAAATGATTACGCCGTGCCGGACTTTTTATACATCAATAACCAGAACGGGACCTTCCGCAATCAAATTCAGAACTACCTGGGGCATACCTCTCAGTTCTCAATGGGCAATGATATTGCGGATATCAATAACGACGCGTTGCCCGACATTTATACGCTGGATATGCTACCCGAAGACAACAAACGGCAGAAACTGTTGATGGCTTCGGATAACTACGAAAAATTTGATTTAAATCTACGTTCCGGGTTTTACTATCAGTACATGCGGAACATGCTTCAGCTCAACAATGGTAACGGAAGTTTCAGCGAAGTTGGACAGCTTGCGGGTATTTCCAATAGTGACTGGAGCTGGGCCGCACTCTTTGCCGATTACGATAACGACGGTTGGAAAGATCTCTTTGTTTCCAATGGCTATCTACGGGATTACACCAACATGGATTTTTTGAAATACATGGGTGATTTCATGAAAAATCGCCAGGGAAATATCCATCGCCAAGACGTACTGAATCTGGTCCAACAAATTCCGGCTTCCAACGTAAGTAATTATCTGTTTAAGAATAACGGTAACCTGACGTTCTCGAATGTCAGTGCGGCCTGGGGGGTGAACCAACCGCTGAATAGTAACGGAGCCGCTTTTTCGGATTTGGATAACGATGGCGATCTGGATTTGATTATCAATAATATCAATCATCTGGCGAGTCTGTACGAAAACCAGTCGGATCGAAAGAATCATTTTTTAAGAATAAAACTTGAAGGCAAGCCGGGCAATACGCAGGGAATTGGGGCTAAAGTTCTCCTTTCGGCGAAAGGGCAACGGCAGTTTCTGGAGCAGATGCCCACGCGGGGGTATCAGTCCAGCGTATCACCGGTGCTGCATTTTGGCTTGCAGGCCGCTACTCAAATTGATTCGCTGACGATTACCTGGCCCGATGGTTCGCAGGAAACCAAAACGGCTCTGAAAGCTGACCAGCTACTGACGCTCAAACAGACGGATGCTTCGGCGGCTAAAATCCGTACTACGGCTCCGGGCTGGTATCAATCCGTACCCGCTCCTGCCGCGTTTCAGGCGACGACTACCTC
>NZ_JBMDWJ010000227.1:0-21616 GCF_048595215.1 Siphonobacter sp. | reverse complement strand
GTGGATGATAGGCCTGAAAATATTCTTCCCCTCAAAAAGATCCTCGAACTGCATGATTTTTCCGTTGATACCGCAGAGTCAGGAGAGGAAGCCCTTAGAAAAGTCCTGAATCAGAGCTATTCCGTCATTATTCTGGATGTACAAATGCCAGGTATGGATGGGTTTGAGGTAGCTCAGGCCATTGCCGGTTATAGTAAAGCGAAGGATACGTCCATCATTTTCTTGTCGGCGGTCAATAAAGAAAAAGAGTTCATTGCCAAGGGTTATACATCTGGTGGCATGGATTACCTCACTAAGCCCGTAGATCCCGATATTCTGCTGCTCAAAGTCAAAACGCTCAATCGTTTGTACGAACAGCAGCAGGAGTTACGAGCGATTCAAAGCTCACTGCTAACCGAAATTGAAGTACGGAAACAGGCTCAGGAAGAACTCGCCGAACGCATGCAGGAGTTACGCTCGACGCTCGAATCGCTACCGCAAATGGCGTTTACGGTTGCGGCTGGGGGACAAATTGAATTTGTGAATGAGCATTGGTTTCGTTATTCAGCGGACTCGGGTACGTTTCCAGAAACACATCCGGATGATTCCATTTGGGAAACCTGGCACCAGCAACGAAATACAGGCGTTGAATTCACCTGTGAAGTTCGCTTGAAAGAACTGAAGTCGGGAGAATGTCGCTACCACCTGCTACGCATTACACCCATCAAACGGCAAGGAATCACGGTTCGCTGGGTGGGTACGCTGACCGATATTCATCAGCAAAAATTAGCGGCTGAATTACTGGAACAAAAAGTGGAACTGCGTACCAAAGAGCTACTCATTAAAAATGTCGAACTGGAACGTACGAACCACGAATTACAACAATTTGCTTGGGTAGTCTCGCATGACTTAAAAGAGCCACTACGGAAAATTCAGATATTTAATGACGTTATCAAAGAAAAATATCTGAAAGAAAATCAGGAAGCCGTAGCTTATTTGGAGCGTTCCATTCATTCTTCGGCTCGGATGTCTCGTCTGATTAATGATGTACTAGAATACTCGCAGCTTTCCGCATCTGCCTCCTTTCAAGCTACAAATTTGAATACCCTCATCCAGGAATTATTAAACGATTTTGAGGAAATTATTCGTAGTAAACAAGCCACCTTACACATAGAAGAACTACCTGTAATTGATACGATTCCCAGCCGTATTCGACAAGTCTTTCAAAATTTAATTAGTAATGCTTTAAAGTTTACAATTGCGGGTAAGCCACCTGTCATTACTATTCGGGCGGAGCGAATCAAAGAAAAGTCTGTAGATAGCGAAGTTTCTTCAACGGGTGAATATTGTCGTATTATCGTAGAGGATAATGGCATTGGATTTGATGAAAAATTTTTGCAGCGTATTTTCATTATCTTCCAAAGATTAAATGATCAAAGTAGTTACGAGGGTACTGGTATTGGGTTGGCGATTGCTAAGAAAAATATGGACAAACATAATGGACTTATTTCCGCAAAAAGCCGGCCAAATGAAGGGGCTAGTTTTATTTTGATTTTACCCATACATCAGATCAGCGAGACGTTGGAATCTCTATAATAGTTACCATGCCTAAAACAACGCATTCCGTAATACGACAATTGCAGGTCGTATTTTCCGTTTCTACGGTATTACTGCTCATTAGTTTAGCAGCTTCTTTCTACAGTATTCAGGGATTAATTGATAACTCGAAACTAGTAAATCACACCAGTCAGGTGATTCTAGAGTCGGAGAATATCATCTCGTACATGAAAGATGCTGAAACCGGACAACGTGGTTTTCTGCTAACGCTGGATTCGGATTATCTAAATCCTTACAATGGAGCTTATGAGAAAGTTAATGCTACGTATGTCAAGTTAAAAGAGTTGACGCAGGAGAATGTAGCCCAGCAACAGAGTCTGAATCAGGTAAAGGAGCTCTACACGGCCAAGTTCGACCAGATGCAAAAGATCATCAACCGGGCTCGGCGGGCTAAATACATGACGCGTGATACGGCTCAGCAAAATGAGGAGATGGCCGTTGGTAAGAAGATTATGGACAATCTTCGAGTGGCGGTAGAGCGTATTAAGAAGCACGAAACCTCTGTACTTCAAAATCGCATCGACAAACAGCAATTCTACATCAATTTCACCCCTGTTTTATTAGCAATTGCTGCCATTATTTCAACGTTAATCACAGCGTACGCGTATGTTCGAATTAAAAGAGATTTAGATAGTCGCTTGGTTCAGCAGCAAGTAGCTCAACAACAATACGACGAATCGGTTCGGCGAATCGTTGCGATGGAAGGGGTGGCCGCTAAGATTTCAGACGGAGATTATTCGGTACGAAGTACCGATGATAAAGACGACGAACTTGGCCGGATTTCCAGAGCCTTAAACGGTATGGTAGGGTCTTTGGAAACGACCTTTAATGATCTGCAACGTCGGGATTGGCTACAAACCGGAGCAGTTGAATTAAGTACGGCTATTGCGGGCGAGCGTAATTTTAAGACGTTGGCTACCCGTATGATAGAGACGATTACCAACTACGTTAAAGCTCCCGTTGGAACGGTATACTTTATTGATACCAGCTCTAAATTTAGTTTAGCGGGAAGCCAGGCCGTCGTAGAAGTGCCGGAATTCGTGTATGCGGGTCAGGGAATTTTAGGCCAGGCCATTGAGCAGAAAAAAATACGCGTAATCGAAGATTTGCCCACCGATTATCTGCCCATCACATCTTCGTTAGGAACGGCCCCAATTCAGGCACTAGTTGTACTCCCTTTGCTTTACGCGGGGAGTTGTATTGGGGTGATTGAACTCGGATTTTTACAAAAACCCAGTGAATTAGAACTGGAATTTTTAAGAAGCAATCAGGACGATCTGGCCGTAGCTACCAATGCTGCTTTAGACTATATCAAACTACAGAATTTCCTGGAAGAAACCCAGGCTCAGGCGGAGGAATTACAGGCTCAACATAATGAACTTGAAAACCTGAATGCAGAGCTGGAAGCCCAAGCTCAAAAGCTACAAGCTTCGGAAGAAGAACTGCGGGTACAACAGGAAGAACTACTGCAAACTAATACGGAGTTAGAAGAGCGAAGTGTTTTACTGGAAGAAAAGAACGACGAGATTCAGAAGAAGGCGGAAGAACTAGAATTAACGACCCGTTACAAATCAGAATTTCTGGCGAATATGTCGCACGAGTTGCGTACACCGCTCAATTCAATTTTATTATTAAGCCGATTACTAGCTGAAAATTCCGAAGATAATTTATCGAATGATCAGATTGAATACGCGAAAGTCATTCAGTCTTCAGGGAATGGATTACTGGGGCTGATTGATGAGATTCTGGACCTGTCTAAAATTGAAGCAGGTCAGATGAAGCTCGAATATTTGAATGTGGCTATTTCGGATATTCTGGAAGAACTTCGGGCCTTGTTTACGCCACTGGCAAAAGAGAAAAACCTGGACTTTACCATCAGCGTAGAGCCCAATATCCCCGGTGTCATCGAAACGGACCGGATGCGACTGGGTCAGATTTTGAAGAATTTGCTCTCGAATGCCATCAAGTTTACCGCCACGGGTTCAGTATCGGTTATCGTGAAGAAGGATGCGGAACGTCCCGGTATGATTGATTTTGTGGTGAAGGATACGGGTATTGGCATTCCTCGCGAAAAACAACAACTCATTTTTGAAGCCTTCCAGCAGGCCGATGGCTCTACCAAACGCAAGTACGGCGGAACGGGACTAGGTCTGTCAATCAGCCGCGAACTAGTGAAACTGCTGGGTGGAGAGTTGGTACTGGTAAGTGAAGCCAATCAGGGTAGTGAGTTCACGGTTCGAATTCCCGTTTCAAACGTGTATGCCCTTACGGTACATGAGCCCGTGGTACAAATCGTATCGCGGAAAGCCGAAGTAGAAACGCCAACACCGGCCCCCGTGAAAGAAGAGTCGCCCCAATTTATTAGCTCATCCATTCCCGAAAGCATTCCCGATGATCGGCAAAGTATCCAAGAAAATGACAAGAGCATACTGATCATCGAGGATGATACCGCCTTTGCCAAATCTTTGCTGGATTACGCCCGACGGAAAGGATACAAGGGTATCGTATCGGTTCGCGGCGATGAAGGATTGAAACTGGCCAGCCATTACAAACCCTTGGGTATTCTTCTGGATATTCAGTTGCCCGTTATGAGCGGCTGGGAGGTGATGGATGCGTTGAAGGCCGATCCGCAAACGCGTCATATTCCGGTACATATCATGTCATCGCACAAGATGAAAAACGAAAGCCTGATGAAAGGGGCTGTCGACTTCGTGGATAAACCCATGGCTTACGAACAGATGCATGAGGTATTCAAGAAGATTGAGTATGTACTGAACCGGAATCCCAAGAAAGTCCTCATCATTGAGGATAATCCCAAGCATGCGAAAGCCCTGGCGTACTTCCTGGAAACGTTCAATATTAATTCCGAACTGAAAAGTGATATTTCCCAGGGCGTCGAAGCGTTAAAACGAAACGAAGTCGACTGCGTCATTCTGGACATGGGCATCCCGGATACGAAATCCTACGAAATGCTCGAAGCAGCCAAGCGTAACCCGGGACTGGAGAACTTCCCAATCATTATTTTTACGGGGAAGAGCCTATCCATGTCGGAAGAATTACGCATTAAGAAGTACGCCGATTCCATCATCGTCAAAACGGCTCACTCGTACCAGCGAATGCTCGACGAAGTGTCGCTGTTCCTGCATTTGGTGGAAGACCAGAAGCAGTCGGCTCAGGCCTCGGGTGGTCCGAAAAAACTGGGTGAATTGAGCCAGATTTTGCATAACAAAACCGTACTGGTAGCCGACGACGATATTCGGAATATTTTCTCGCTGTCGAAAGCCTTGGAGAATTATAAAATGAACGTCATTACGGCTTTGGATGGTAAGGAAGCACTGGAGAAATTACAGGAAAATCCGACGGTTGATGTGGTGCTGCTGGACATGATGATGCCGCAAATGGACGGCTACGAAACGGCTCGTAAAATCCGACAAAATTATCAGTGGAAAGATTTACCAGTCATTGCTGTTACGGCTAAAGCCATGACCGGCGACCGGGAAAAATGTATTCAGGCTGGGGCTTCGGATTATATTACTAAACCCGTGGATGTCGATCAGTTATTATCGTTGCTACGGGTCTGGTTGTACGAACGATCTTAAGGATATAGGCTGGAACGATTTTGTTTTCTAACAAAGCATTCGCTATGGGTAAAAAACGCGTATTGATTATCGATGATGATGCCAAAAATATCTTCGCATTAACGGCTACGCTACGGTCTAAATCCTACGAATGCCTTTCGTGTATGAGTGCTCAGGAGGCCCTGGATTTATTGCGAACGGATGAAATCATTGATGCCATTTTAATTGACATGATGATGCCCGAAATGGATGGATATGAGGCAATGCCCCTGATACAGGCGATCGAACACCGGCGGAATACGCCCATTTTTGCTGTAACAGCTCAGGCAATGGTAGGGGATCGGGAAAAATGCTTACGTGCCGGAGCGACGGAATATATTTCTAAACCGATCGATGTAGACCGCTTATTAGCTCTACTGAATCGGGTGTAACTGGATAGAGTACTATGATTGAAGAGGATGAAATAACTATTTTGTTGAGTGATTTATTTGAATTATACGGATACGATTTTACGAATTATTCAAAAGCTTCTCTCAAACGACGAATTTTGCGGCTGTGTTCGTTAGATAAGTTTCCCAGCTTTGCGGAACTTCGCTACCGAATCAAATCTGATCCCACGTACTTACAGCGATTTGTGGAGGAAATTACGGTTAATGTAACCGAAATGTTCCGCGATCCTCAGTTTTACAAAACGCTGCGAACGGAGGTATTGCCCAGTTTAGGATCAAAGCCATTTATTCGAATCTGGCACGCGGGTTGTTCGACGGGCGAAGAGGTGTATTCCATGGCTATTTTGCTGAAAGAATCGAATCTTCTGCATAAATCTTTATTATACGCCACGGATCTGAATCCAACGGTACTAGAGAAGGCCCGCAAGGGAATTTTCCCTTTACAGCATCTGAAACAATACTCCGAAAATTATATTTTATCCGGAGGTATTCAGGACTTTTCTTCCTACTACACCGCTCATTATGGACAGGTAAAATTCAGGGAAGAATTGAGTGAAAAGATGATCTTCTCTACGCACAATTTAGTGTCCGATCGCTCCTTCAATGAGTTTGATTTAATCCTTTGCCGGAACGTCTTAATCTACTTCGATAAAGACTTGCAGGAGACGGTATTACGCCTCTTTGATGAAAGTCTGGGATCGCTGGGGTATCTGGCTCTGGGCTCCAAGGAAACGCTGAAGTTTTCAAGCGTTGCTGCCCAGTACCGGCAGTTGAACCGAGAGAAAATATGGCGGAAAATTCACTAAACCCCTCACAAAAGCTGGTTGTCATTGGCGGATCAATGGGTAGCATTGATGCGTTGATGAAGTTACTGCCCAATTTAAAGGTTCCGATGCCTTTCGTTCTGGTCATTGTGCTGCATCGCAAAAGTTCCGTAGATTCCACGCTGGCCGATTTGTTTGCCACCCGAACCCGGATTCCCATCCGCGAAGTAGAGGATAAGGACGTGCTGGAAAAAGGGAATATTTACATCGCTCCAGCGGACTACCACCTGCTCATTGAACAGGAACTGATCTTTGCCCTGGATGCTTCAGAGAAAGTGAATTATAGTCGTCCTTCCCTCGACGTAACCTTCGAATCCGCAGCGGATACTTTCGGTCCGGCGACGGTAGGCGTACTGCTTTCCGGAGCGAATGCTGACGGTACGGCCGGACTAACGGCCATTAAAAAAGCCGGCGGGCTGACCATTGCTCAGCATCCGGAAACCGCTCAGGCTCCATTTATGCCCCAGCATGCTATTACGCACACGGTCATTGATTACATTTTCTCCATGGACGAACTGGCTGCTTACCTCAATTCCCTCGGCTAGGCGGAGCAAACGCATTCACGAAAAAATCAGGCACTACCGGAGAACTAGCCCGGAAAAGTTTCCGCATATTCGTCCCGTAAACTTTTCTTTCTTTTCGTATGCGTACCCTTTGTACTCTTCTCCTGTTTTGTGCATGGTTTGGTAAGGCTGAACGTAGCCAGGCCGCCAAAGTAGACACTGTCAATACCTACAGTGCCTCCATGAAAAAATCGATTAAAGCGGTTGTCATTACGCCCGACTCGTATACGGCTGGAAAAGCCTTTCCGACAGTGTACGTGTTGCATGGCTACAGCGGTAATTACAGCGACTGGGCTAAGAAAATGCCCACCATCGGGCAATGGGCTGATGCCTACCAGCAAATCATCGTATGTCCGGATGGGCAGTTTTCCAGCTGGTACTTCGATAGCCCCGTAGATCCATCGTACAGATACGAAACCTACGTGGCTACGGAATTAGTTAACTGGGTTGATGAACATTACAAAACGCTAAAAGATCGTCAGCACCGGGGTATTACAGGTCTGAGTATGGGTGGTCATGGAGCGTTGTATCTGGCTTTTCGTCACCAGGATGTATTTGGCGTAGCGGGCAGTATGAGCGGTGGTGTCGATTTTCGACCCTTTCCTAACAATTGGGACATTGCCAAACGCTTAGGTACCTACGCTCAAGCTCCTGAGAAATGGGAACAGAACACCGTTATCAATCTGGTGCATCTGTTGACGCCAAATTCCTTAGCACTGATTATCGACTGCGGAAGTGAAGATTTCTTCTATCGGGTAAATTGTAATCTGCACGACAAACTGCTGGAGCGGAACATTCCCCACGATTTCATCAGTCGTCCCGGTGGGCACAATTGGCCGTACTGGAGCAATGCCTTACCGTATCAGTTACTCTACATGCGGACGTACTTTGATCGTCAGAAGTAGAAATGACGGCAACAAAAAAACACCGGTGATGAGCCGGTGTTTTCGTTTCTGGAAAGCTAGTTTTCGTATACTTTCCGAAGGCGTTTGATCTTTTTGAGACGGGCCTTGGCTTCGCGTTTGATCTGCTTCTTCTGAGCCGTATCCGCCAGCGAAGGATCGACGTAACCCACGCGGCGAATCAGCAGATAGCTCGCGTAGTTATAGGCGATAAACAAGCCTACTAAAATTAGTAGACTTTGATTCGTCGTGATGGAATGGCGGATCAGCAGGAAAAAGCCCGTTAGCCCAATTGTTAATCCACAAAGGGCACAAGTGGCCTGAAAGTGACTTAGTCCCTGAGCCAGTAGAATATGGTGCGTATGGTTTTTATCCGGAGTAAAGGGCGAGCGACCATCCATAATTCGAATGATGAACACGCGAAGTGTATCGAAAATCGGTACGACCAGTACGACGATTGCCAGAATAGGAGCATCGAGAATGGCTCCGGCGCCCGTATTCAGGTGAATGAATTTGACGGCAAATAACGTCAATACGAAGCCCAGAATTAGGGAGCCCGTATCACCCATAAAGATTTTACTGGTTCGGGAAAAGTTAAAGCGTATAAACCCAAGCAAAGACCCCGATAAAGAAGCCGCTAGAATGGCCAGCGGATACTGAGCATTCAGCAGGAACCAGGATCCAAAAATCATTGAGGCAATTAATCCAATGCCGCCCGCTAAACCGTCAATCCCGTCAATGAGGTTGATCGCATTCGTAAGGGCAATGAAGATGAAGACCGTGAGCAGTACGCTGATCAAGTAAGGAATCTGGTGAATGCCCAAAATTCCAAAAAAATCGTTGATTCGTAAATCCGCACCAATGATGACCAGAGCCGAGGCGAAAATCTGGGCCAGCATCTTTTTCATGGGAGCGATCACCAGAATATCGTCTTTAACTCCCGTGAAAAACAGGATAATGATACCGGCAATAGCCAAGTGATGCAAATGCGTTTCACCGTCGGGCTGCCAGAGAAAATAGCCGATCATGGTACCGGCAAAAATGGCAATACCACCCAGCGTGGGCGTTCTGTTGGAGTGAGCACTCCGGGCTTCGGGTTCCTTCATCAGGTTACGGAGCCGGGAAATATTTATAATGACTGGAATTGCTTCAACCGTAAGCCAACATGCGGCAAGGAGGGAAATGATGACCTGAACAAATGCTTCGTTCAGGAATTGACGTAACGCTGTTATCATACCTTTTGACTCAATACAGTTGGTTCGATCAAGTATGGCGGGTGGGTACTGCCAGGAACTTCTACTAGGGACTTCACCAAAAATCTGTTAAAACTACTAATCAAAACGTAGCCTTTCACCATTTGTCTAGATTTATAACCGATAAAATTGATAAAAGCTGACAAACGGTTGCCCATCGGTAACAAACCTACCAAAGATATACCGAGCGGCAATACATACGTCTGGATACTTACTCAATGATCCGGGTGCGTACTTTTGCGGCTGGATTTCCCCGATAAATCCCATACGCCTCTAAGTTAGTCGTTGCTACCGAGCCCACCGCTAACATGGCATGCGAAAAACAGGTAACTCCCGGGCATACAATCGACTTGGCACCAATCCAGACGCCAGCTTCGAGGGTGATGGGGGCGGTCATCAGGTCAAAGCGGGAGGATTTGTAGTTATGATTGCCGCAAAGCAACATGGCTCCCTGCGACAGACAGGCATTGGAACCGATACGAACCTGTACCAAATTGTCGATCCATACTTCTTCGCCAATCCAGACGTAATCCCCAATTTCCAATAGCCAGGGGAACTTAATATTTACACTGGGTTTGATCATGACTCCCGTACCAATCGTTGCTCCAAATTTACGTAAGATCCAAACTTTCAGACTTACCGGTATGGGCCAGTTACTGGCAAATAGCAAGGCATTGATTACAAACCAGAGACGATTCCGCCAGCTTTTGCTGGAGTACTGCGGCAGTTGCTGGTAACGGGACAGATCAACGCTTCCCGAGTACGTCTTTTCCATATTCGGTTAGAAAAAATTGAGCGATGCCTTCCTTCGAGGTACCCGCCCGGTGATATACTTCAAAAATTTTGGCGTCGACTAAGAATCGGTACCAAAAGCCCTGTAAAAAGTGCCAGACGATTCCGCGTTTGCCGTCCAGAAACCCCATCTTGAAGAAGTACCGAAACAGGAAGTACAGGAAGGGCCGCGTGAACAGGGGCAGACTGGCGTATTTAATCTTAAGGTAGCGTTTCCGCTGTTCCTGAGTTCCAAAAAGCTTAGGGGTAACAATTTCGACGTTACCAAAGTCATACTTTACATTGAGCAGATCAATGGCCTCCCGAATGGCGTACAGATTGTGTTTCTGCGTCCACCAGGTCAGGTTATTCAAATTATGATCGACGAGATCGTGGTTCATCCGGGCCGTTTCACCTTCGGAAAGTTTGATGTGTTCGTCCATCCATAATTCTTCGCAGTGACCTTTGCCACTTCGCCAGATTCGCAGAAGCCAGGTGGGATAGTAGCCGCCGTAACGAATCCACTGATCCATGAACATCACCCGCCGTTTGATGTACAGACCCGAAACCGAAGCGGGAAGCGTCGGCAGGGTTTGCCGGATTTCCTGAGCAAGTTCGGGCAGAATGTATTCGTCGGCGTCCATTCGCATCAGCCACTTCGTCTGATACGGGCAGTGCTGAATGCCAAAATTGAACTGATTGGCGTAGTTGACCCAGGGATTTTGAACGACCCTGGCACCCAATGCAGTCGCTAGTGCGACGGTACGATCCGTCGATCCGGAATCAACTATAAAAATTTTATCCGTGACGAGCAACAGGCTTTTCAAACAACGTTCAATGTGTTTCTCCTCATTGAATGTCAGTAATATGACCGTCAGATCCGGAACGGTAGGAGACAGGGGTAACGGAGTAGGGGTCATGGGAAAAAGAATACAACTACAGAATAGATTCGAAGGCCCGATACAATCGGGTAGCAACCTTTTTAATGTCGGCTACGTCACGGGCAAAAGTCTGACCTTTCGCGGCCAATTGCAAACGATACGCCGAATCGTCGATCAGGCGTCGCAGGCCGCGTTCCACGTCGCTAACGTCATGAGTGACCAGCTCAGCGGCGTGGTTTTGTTTGAGTAAATGACCAAAGCCAATCCGGTCGGTGGTCAGTACGGCGGTGCCGCAAACCATCGCTTCCAGAGCCGCCAGTGAAAAACTTTCCGAATACGTAGGCAGAGCAAAAACGTCAGCATCAACGATGGCTTCGAGTTTATCGGTACCCGTAAGCATGCCGGTCAAAATGATTTGCTGACTCAGTTGATGTTTTTGAATGAAATCAGTAACGTAGGACAGGTAGCCGTCATCCGGCCCCGTAATGCACAAACGAGCCTCAGGATAAGTTTTAAGCAAATTCTGAAAGGCCGGTAGTAATAGATTCAGTCCCTTCTTGACATTGATGCGGCTCAGGAAAAGAATGAGCGGTGCCTGTTCGGCAATGCCAAATTTCTTCCGAAAAATACCTTTCGCTGGTAACTGATCGTAATCGGAAAGAAGCATCCCGTTGTTAATCATCACCACATGTGGGTGCGTATGGCCAAGGTAACGCTTCAAGTCTTCCTCTTCGTCAGGATTGTGTACTTGAATCAGATCGCACTGATCCACGTATTTTCGCTGAAAAAGAGCGGAAATAAGCTGTTTCTTCCAGCCCGATTTCTGCATGGCCCAGCGGTCAAGCGTACCGTGGACGGTAAACACTTTCTTCGCTTTCGATCGTACCCAGAAAGGCACCCAACCCGCAAAGTGAAAGGGGCCATGAATGTGTACAATGTCGTATTCGTGGGCGTGCTGCCGGTAGTAGCGATACAACTCAGGCGAAAACTCGGGTATAAACCGGGCCAGCCAATGCCGTTTGGTGGTAATGACTTTCGCTCCTTCGGGAATGGTGTAGAGCCGTTCTCCTTCCGATAAAGGCGTAAGAATGGTTACTTCAGCTCCCAACTGAATCTGTACGTTGGTATGATCGTAAATCACTTTCGCCGGTCCACCAATTTCCCAGGAATACCCACACAGATTTAATATTTTCATGAATTCGCTGCTGATAAAATTCGTTGGTAACCCTGCCAGATTTCCTTGGCTACCCGCGTAATGTTAAATGGTGCAATCAGGTGCAGAGAGTGTTGACCCATACGAGTCCGGTCGGCATCGCTTTGCTGAACGAAAGACTGCATTAGAGAGGCTAGTTCGCGTTGGTTGCAGGGGTCAAACGTATAGCCGTTTTTCCCTTCCTCCACCAGATCATTCACACAACCGCATTGGGACGAAACCAGAACGGGGAGTCCACATACCATCGCCTCGTTCACAACCAGTCCCCAGGGCTCAAAGTAACTGGGTAAAATCAAGGCATCCGCTAAAGCCAGGTACGCTGGAATCCGGTCCCACGGCTGCCCACCCATCCAGCGAACGCCTTCCCGATTTTCAACCTGTGATCGCATCGGGCCATCACCCACGATGAGTAATTCCCAATTACGAGCCTGCGGTTCATTGGTCTTCAGCCAAGCAAAGGCATTCAGCAGGGTGGGAAGGTTTTTCTCCTCGGCCAACCGACCCACAAAAACAAACTGATGCTGAGTCAGTCCCTGCTGTTGACGCAAGTCTTCCCGTTGAGCATACGCTTCGCTATAAACCGAACGAATCACTTTTTCGTTTACCACAGCCGCATGTTGCGTCAGGATTTGCCGGGGTTGAGCCCCCAGACGTAAGGCATACTGAGCGGACGAAGATCCAAAGTTGATGAAGCCGTCAAACTGACGAATAATGTATTCCTTAATTCGCTCTTTGACACCCGCACGGGCTCCATCTTTTTCACTAGATTCATTGCTCAAGACTAGGGCAATCCCGCGTAATCGGCAGTACATCATGACGACCCAGTACGCGGGGTCGTAATAGCCGGATAAATTGACTACATCGGGTTTAAAACGGCGAATAGCCCTTAATAGGCCCGGTATCTTTTTAGAAAGTGGTAGCGTATGCAGTGGACCTTCGTGGAGTAGTTCGTACGGGTAGTCATGCGTGATCGCACCGGCTTTACCCAATTGCTGATATTTGCTTTCTGATTCAGCCATCTGCAGTACTAAAAATGCCGATTGGGGCGGGCACTGACGAGCCAATTCTGAGAACAAAGCTGCCTTATAATGAGACCATAAAATGTTATGAACTACAAGTACTCGCATACGTTAAGCAACAGGAGCCAGCGTTTGGGCTTTGGGTACGGGCTTCGACTCCGCCACGTCTTTTTCAAAGTTCATGAAGCGGGCCATCAACAAAAAGGGATAAATAAAAGTGGTATCGTTAGGTTGACCTTGCGAGAACACGGAAACCGTAATGGGAATAAATACGAAGCCTAAGAAAGTCGAAAATGGACTAATAACGAATCGAATACTTTTGTAACATTCCTTAACAATTTCAATAACGGACTTACCAAAGAAATAAATACCAGCCAGACCATAATTATACATGGATTCGAGAATAGGAAAGTCCATATAAATTGCCCGGTATCCATTACCCAGAATTAATGAAATAGGATTGTAGAATAAAGCATTTTTGAACGTATTGAACGAAATGACCCGCTGTAAAGCCGAATAATCGGCCACATCATCTGCATCAGCACCCTGTACACTAGTTTCAAATATGTCCAAAAATTTCTGGAAAAAGGTTTCCGATATAGTAATAAGCAAGTTAATAAAATCCATACGGCTGATTTTATAAATGACGTAATAAACGACAATCAGCATTATGATGAAATTACGAGGCTTGAATAAAGTACTAGTAATCCGCTTTAAATTACTGAGCTTGAAATGGAAGAAAATTAGTACTCCTAGGGATAAAAGAACGGCAAGAAGCGTAGAACGACTTTGCGTTAAAATTACCGTTACCAGCGAAGCAAAAAAGTTAACTAAGGCTAGTAGTTTATAGAGCACATTTTCTTTAGTAAGAAATAATAAAATGGCTGAACCGATTACACCAAAGAAGCCATTCCGGGCAAAAACGTGCGGATTTCCACCATATTCATCATCAAAATAAATGGAAGCCCGGGCCCCAACTACGTAAAAGGGGTTGGTCAGTAAAGAATAAAAAAGCCCCAGATTTCCTAAGAATATAAATAGAATAAAAACGGGTAAGGCATGATCTTTCACTTCATCCGGCGTACTAATGAGCAGAAAACAAAAAGCAAAAGACATTATATAATTAATCAGCTCGCGAGGGAGTGAACTACCTCCTGGATTAATGATGAACAAGTAAAAAATACAAATCCCAATCCAGCCCAGAACGGGTACCGCGATCTTTTGATTAAGGCTATAGTATTTTCTAAAAATAGTACTCGGAATCATTAAGAGTAATCCTAATGTCAAGCAGACAGCCGTAAAAACGGACGATTGGGGAGCTAATTTAAGTCCGTCCCGTAGGAAGAAAATAATAGGATAACCCATGGAGAATAAGGCAATTCCCAAAGCCATCCTTTTGTATTGGAAACCTTCAAATAGGCTTTTAAACATTGCTTCTTACGCTTTAGGGGTAAACCGTAGTCTGTAAAAGAAATAGGCTAAATCACCGCTAGTCAGGAATAAAACGAATTTCCGTAATCGGATGACTTTTTGTAACATACGCTCAGGAAACGACGGCCGTATGGTCTGAGCATACTTATGTTTGATTTGCTCGTGTTCAGATAAACCTACGGTAAAGATAGTAGAGCTTTTGGCCAATTCATGTTGCCGGAAGCAACCCCAAAAATCATTCACTAAACGGAATTTAATTTCCGAATGTGTGCCCCAACGCGTGCAAATTTCGTAATCAAAGGCAAAACGATAATTTTCGTCGAAGTACCCGTACTTCGTTAATAAATCCCGCTTAAAAATCATGCATTGGTTAAACACTTGCATACCTTCGTATACCTGAGCCTGCATCCAGAAAGGGATCTGCTTTTTGTGTTCAAAAACCCGGTCATCCCCATCAATCATCAACAGGTGGCCATAAAAGACCGAATCTTCAGGATGATTTCGAATGGCTTTGGCTACGTTCAAAAGAGCATTCGGAGCAAAAACATCATCGGAGTTTTGGAAAGTAACCCAGTCGCCCGTTGCTTTTTTGAATCCGGCATTAATGGCTGCAGTTTGTCCGTCATCTTTCGCACTAACCCAGTACGCAATATACTTTTCGTATTTTTTGATTACCTCAACACTACCATCCGTGGAACCGCCATCCATGATGATGAATTCCAGATTCGGGTAGTTTTGATTGAGTATACTTAAAATAGTCTTTTCTAAAAACTCAGCTTGGTTATAAGAGGGAGTGATAACGCTTATTTTTGGATAATTCTGATTTTTATTCATCAGAACTTGTTCATCAAAGGAAGCTTTGCTGACAAATTCTTTTATATCATTCTCTTTAAAAAATCCCATATACTCAGTTGATCATAAGGTTAAATAGTATACCCTTCTTGCTTAAAAAACGGCCGCCAAAAATCGAGATCGTACTTTTCCCAGGCATGGCAGCCAAAGGGCAATTGCGATTGCGTTAATTCGTACCCGTAGTCCGGAAATTGCTCGAAAGCGAACGATAAGGCCTGCCGGGGTGTGGGCAAATGCATGAGCGGTCTAAAAATAACCAAGCGAGTTGAATGCAGCGAAAAAAGCATGTCTTCATTACCGGGCCACTGACCGTATAGACGTTGGTACGCCTTGATTAATTTTATTGAAGCCTGTACCTTCCGTAAGGAAAGTCCTCCGTTCAATAAAGGTTTTTTTAGATCCGTCAACGAACGCGAAGCTGCATTGGGTGCTAGCAATGGAGCTCCTACGTAATCGTATCCTTTCTGACACCATTCTGCCAGTTCATCCTTAAATACAAAAGCATCAAGCTGGTAGATGAGTATGTATTCATAAGAGGCAAAAGCTTGGTAAAAATCCGTTTGAGTCAGTAATAAATTATAGGCGTCGATTCCTTTAAAATAAGCATCCGCAAATGACACGAAACGGAAGTCCGAATACCATTTATTCAAGTACGACAGATCCAGCGATTCGGGCTTTACAATAACGATGGGATACTGACTTAATTTTCTCAGGCATTGTTGTAAAGCTATTTTTTCGTACGCGTTCAGGTCAGAACGGTACATGGGAATAACAACGGCTACCGATGCGGACATACCTACTAATTAGATTACTCAAAAAGATCCCCCAGAAAGGGCAACCACCAATCTTTGCTACTGTACCGATACCGACCCTGAACCCATTCTCCGAATACTTTTGGCAGGCGGCTCAACCGTGATTGGGGCAGGTTAGCCCGTACTTTAAAATGTTTTTGCCGTTCAATCAACTGGGTCAACTTTTCGCGAGGAATGTCGGTCCGTGACTGTAATAAGCCATGCAGCGTCTGAAAGTTTTCAGCTTTTTCCCGAAGGGGAGCCAGTTTTAGCGTACGATCTCTGGAAAAACGGCTTTGTAAAGTTACTTTTTCCTTCTTTTGCCCGAAGCCAACCTGTTGAGTGGAATGCTTTCGGTAGAAGAGCAGCTCGTCGGCAATAAAACCAATTTTATTTTGCAGGGACAGCACCAGAGCTATCCAGGCATCGTGGATCAATTCCTTGTAAGCCACTGGAAAAGGAGCAACGCGGGCCAGAATAGAACGCCGAATGGCTAAGGTCGCTCCGGTCACTACGTAGCCTCCGAATAAAATGTCATACGCTTTCCCACTGGTCCAGCGTTGCTGAGCGTCGGCATCGAATTCGATCTCATCCCAGATGGTTTTACCCACGGGCTGGGAGTCATCATCAATGATCTGAGCATTCGTAAATACGGCGTCCATTTCCGGGTGCTGCTCCAGATACGCTACCTGTCGGGCTACTTTGGTTTCGTGCCAGAGGTCATCCTGATCACAGCAAAAAATGACGTCACCCGTGCATAAATTCAGGCACTTTTCGAAATTCTTCGTTGAGCCTAAATTGCTGGGATTGACGTGAATATGCACTGGAAAAGAAACGGTAGTAGCAAAGGTTTCCAGCAGTTGAATAGTAGTATCCTGCGACCGATCATCGCACACGACTAGTTCATGAATGGGAAGTGTCTGACGCCGGATACTTTCCAATTGTTCGGGTAAATACCGGGAACCATTGTAAGTACACATCGCCACTGAAACTTTCATACAGACAAATAAGGGCATTTATAGGAATTCAGTATGAGACATACGTCCTTCCCTGGGGTTGAACTCAAAGAAAAAGTAATCAAAGTTAGCCGTTTCTTGGGGAACTACGAAGGAGTACTCCAGGAACTTACTGCGGCTGCGATTGCCGGAACATGAAATCGGGTTGGTAGGTATTGATGGTTTTGATCCATTTCTGTACCCAGGCCGCCCAGTGTTGCCGTTGCAGACTGACGGGTTCCAATGGATCTGGTAGGCCAAACGCTGGTTGCCGGGACTGCGTTTGATTATAAACGGGTTGCTTTGTCACCAGGGTCTTATACCGTTTACTGGCTTCCTTGAAATAAGCAGGCATGGGTCGGTTGGTCAAATAAGACGCATACTGACCGCTTTGGTAGGAAAGTCCCCCGTGGTGTAAGGTAATCGGTTCAGCAATCGTACGCTCAAACGCATTACCGACGTGAATACCGTAAGCCGCGTTTCGTAAGGGGAGCACGCCTGCAAACAAGGCCGGAGCCATGTCTAGCCAGAGTTGGTCGGAACCCTGACCTTCGCACAAACGATAACCGCCCCGGATTTCCAGATTCTGACACCACCACGCCAAAAACGAATCCGTTATGGCATCCGGACGAATGGCCCAGATGCCGGAAAAATACGTTCCGTAGTTCAGAAAATATTTACTATCCGGGAATTGCGTATCCGGGTGAGGCTGGAGCCACTGCGAAAACAGCACGGCTGGTCGTTGTTCCAGAGCTACGACTACTTCGGTCAGCGGGCGGAGTACCTGCGTTTCGGGTTCCAAAAAAATCAGGGCATCCTGGTTTAAGAGATGGCGTCCCAGCCAGACCCGACTGATGTGCAGAAATTCGGTTTTAGTATAGCGTTCAGCCAGCGGTAACAAACCGGGAATGTCCCCAACCTGAATCATCCGTACGTTGGCCGGGGCCGTTACGTCGAAGGGCTGATCCATCCATCCCACCCACAATAGAGAATCGGGATGATGCTGGGCCAGTTGATCGGCTAAGAGAAAGACCTGGGCTAGCTGCCGACTCCAGCACGCGGTAAAAAAATGAACAGACATACGTTTAGACAATCCGTTTGGTAAAGAGTTCCGTCATGCGGCGACCCGCCAGGTATTCCTGAATGGGCTGCCAGACTTCCTCAAAGGAGAGGGATGACGCCGGACCTTTCCGCTTCCAGATCACCCGGGCGTTAGTACCTTCTCCGTAACCTCCCGTGTACAAATTGAAATCTTCAAAATGGCCTAATTGACCAATGAGCAGAAACCCGTACGTTCCTACGGCATTCGCCAGGTGAGCCGGGCCACTATCGACGCCCACAAAAAAACTCGCTCGACGAATCACTTCAGCCGTTTCCAGGATACTCAGCTGGCCGCATAAATCACGGAATTCGGGTGAGGAGCTTTGAATTTGTCCTTTCAACCCTACTTCCACGACGGGGCCAAAATCCTCCAGGACGCGAGCCGTTAACTGATTCCAGTGTTGCGGTTGCCAGTCTTTGACGGGTTGATTAGAGAACGTATGGAAAACAGCGAAACGGGCCGGAAGTTTGAGCGAATCGATTTTCGTCCGTACCGTATCGGGAATGTACAGCCGGGGAGCTTCCGTACGGTCGGGTAACGGAAGTCCGCCCGCCGCCGCAAATACTTCGGCCAGCCGGCCAAAATGCAGGTAATTGTGAATAGTCAGATCTTGTTGATCGGCGTGGGTATTGACCAGTCGCTTGTTGAGGGGAAAATACACCCGGTTTGATAAATGCAGATTGTACAGTTGATCAAAGGGGTTTTTCTCCAGCAACAGACAGGAAAATAACACGTTGGGTTCTTCAATGCGATGGGAAATGGCGGGATTGTATTCAACCAACTCCCGAAAGGATTTCTTGACAATCCAGAAAATCTGAGCATCCGGATGCCGCTCCCGGATGGTACGAGCCAGCGGTTCACAGGCCACAATGTCGCCTAGGTGCTCGGCCATGAGTACACCAATGGTGGGTTTACCACTCGTGATTTTTACCCACTTAATCCGAACGTAAGCTTTCCAGAATTGAACATACGTCCGCAGGATTTCGGAGTATTTTCGGTATCGATGTTGCCAGAGGGCAATGAATTTTTCCATACAAGCGAATCGCGTAGCCGCAGGACTTAGGCCTGCGGGTTTAACCAGTGAGCTACTTTTTCAAAGGGCATTCGCAGGGCTTTCCGAACCCGTAGTAATCGAATGAGTTTCTTGGGACGCACGTATACGCAGGGAAAAAGCCGGTAGTACGCGTTGAAATTCGCATTCATGCGTTCCGCGTAGTAATCGAACAAAGGCCGTACGTCGGGTCGATCTTCGAAAGTAAACCGGTTCTGGTACCGCGAAATGGAATCGGGTGAAGTGGGCGAATAGCCAGAAAAATGAAAGAACTGTAAGGGCCAGGTATCGTTAATGAGCCATTGTCCATCGCGATACGTGAACTGCCTTTCGTGCAGATTCCAGTACGCTACATTATGGCCAGGATGTCGGGAAATGTACACACCATCGAAATAATGGGGTACATAATTAATCCACTTCTGATCGGTAAACAGCCCATTACAAATGTCATTATAGGCTTGATATGCCAGCTTTTCCGCCCACCAGTTGATAAATTGCTGCGTCTGATCGGTTTTCCGCAGAGCAATAAAACCCAGATTAAACGTACCCGTATTGAGCAGATCACACTCATTGGGCATACACGTATCTGGAAACGGACTAAGGGTATGCGGCGTCAGTACAAACTGATGCTCCTGTAAGCGGTCGAGTAAGTACGTTAAGCGGTTAAAAACAATAATATCCGGATCAAAGTAAATAAAATTCTGGTAATCAGGATACTGTTTATAGAAATGCTGAAAGAATAGGGGCTTTACCGCCGTATTCAGCTCCGTAATATCGTAGTTCTTCTCCATCCATTCCCGGTTTGGAATGTGGATGCGATGGAGTTCCAATAATTCAAAGGAAGGTATCTTGTCCGATTCGAAAGCTACCCCTTCGAGTCGGTCTACCAAACCAATGACGTAATGAATGTCGGGATTGGTAACCGCCAGCGATTCTCCCAGGGTACGAGCCTGGGCCAGGTAGTTAATCGAACAAATAGTAAAAGCAAGCGTTTTCAAGGGGTTGAAGCGTTAAGGGGCTCTTCCGCTTTGAGCGATGTAAATCTAATTTTTATTAAAACGGCCAACCAGGCACTCGTGTTTCTAACCGGCGGATTTCACCCGAACGTCTCAGGGATACGTTGCCCGCGTAGGCTTCGATCCAGGGGTTTCAGCCAGACTCTTTTCCAGCAGGTCCACAAAGACCCGCATGGCATGGTCGTCATGATGGCGAGCAAACACTTTTTCCCGAGCCTTGTTCCCCATAGCTTCCCGCAAGGCAGGGTCGCTGAGTAATTGGGTGATTTGCTGACTCATCATCTGTGTATCCAGATAATCGGCCACAAAGCCCGCATCGCTTTCCACGAAATCCGGAGCTCCACCCGACTGAGCAAAGCAAACGATGGGTTTGGCCAACAGGGCGGCTTCCAGCACCACCAGCGGATACGGTTCTTCCCGGGACGTCAGCACGAATACATCAAAGGTAGCGATGAAGTCGAAGGGCCGGTCGGAGTGCGGAATCAGGTGGACCCGGTCGCTGAGTCCCAGCCGACGCAGATCTTCCGTAATCATGTGATACTCGACCTGATGCTCATGGCCGCCTACCCACACAAAATGCGTGTCGGATGTCGATTGCCGGGCGAGTTGCACGAAAACATCAATTCCCTTACGCCAGTCGAATGTACCCACGGCTCCTACCAGCAGAGCCTGTTCCGGTAAATCCAGCAGTTGCCGGATTTGCTGGGTAGCTTCTATGGAAGGCTGCAAATCCCAGGCTCCATCGGGCAGGAGTGAGGGCAGTACCGCAATAGACTCGGGTGAAATACCGAAACGTTCGATATACACCAGACGTTGAGCCTGCGAACAAGCCCAGTATTGACTAGTATGCCGAAGTGTCTGATTAAAACTCGAAGGGTCCGTATACATCGAAATACCCATGGGCATTTCGTGGGCGTAAGTCACGATGGGACAGGATACCAACGGGCGTAGCAGATTCAGCAAGTCGCCGTTAGTAATAGTATTCGAGACAATCAGATCGAATTTTTCGTTCTGAATATCTTGAAGAACCTGATCGTGAAAGGTTTTACGGTTCAATAAACGCGAAACCTTACTCCGCTGCTGGGTATCGCGGTGATACCAGTGGTAGACGGGAGCTACTCTTTCAAAATCACGGATGAGTGTACCGCCGTGTTTGAGTAAAACTTTAAACTGATACTCAGGAAGTTGTTTAAGCTTCTTCAGAAAACGAAGCAACAAAATCTGTGCACCTGCCCGGTTGGCGTCGTGACTGATGAACAGAATTTTCTTCATAAGGGGATTAAGGGTTTATCGCTCAAACAAGGGGGCAAAAATACGACTCTTTCTCAG